>CAJOOB010000110.1 GCA_905236025.1 uncultured Lachnospiraceae bacterium | reverse complement strand
TAAGATATGTTGAGTGGGATGAAGATGGTCTGCCGGTACTTAACTGCGGCGATTATCTTGAAGGAAAATAAAAAGAAACGGAGAAGGATATGAGAAAAAAGTTATTTAAAAAGACACTTGCACTTTTTCTTGCATCGGTTACTCTTGCAAGTTCCGTTGCGGGGTGTGGTAATTCTGAAAGTTCGAAAACCACTACAACAACTACAACTTCAAGATTTGTAAATGCCATTGAAACTGAAATTTCAATTGATACATCTACAACTTATCAGACAATTACAGGCTTTGGTGCGTCGGGTGCGTGGTGGAGCCAGATTGTCGGAGGCTGGGTTTCCGAGCAGTCAAACGGGCTCACATCAAGAGAGTATATTGCACAGCTACTCTTTGATGAAGAAAACGGTATTGGTCTTGATATTTACCGTTACAATTTAGGCGGCGGGTCGGCCGAAATGGAAGACACCGGTATTTCCGATGTCTGGAGAAGGGCGTACAGCTTTGTTTCGGACACAGACAGCTCGGAGTATGACTGGTCAAAAGATGAAAACGCAATATGGTTTGTCGAAAAGGCAGCAGAATACGGCCTTGATCAGATTATTGTGTTTGCAAACAGCCCGATTGCATCTCTTACAATTAACGGACATGCATACGGTGATGCAACTTCAACTTCCGGAAGAACAACAACTTCCAATCTTGCGGAAGAAAATTACGAAGCATATGCGGATTATTACTTAGACGTAATTGAGCATTTTATTGAAGAGGGATATCCAATCACTGAGATTTCCCCAATCAACGAGCCGCAGTGGGAGTGGACCGGCGGTCAGGAAGGCTGTCACTACACGGCTGACGAAGTGGTTGCTCTCCTTAAGGTATTCCTTGCAAAGATGGAAGAAAGAGGACTTCTTGACACAATAAAGCTTTCCGCACCTGAAGGCGGTGAGTGGGGTAACACTGAAAACGTTTATACAACGGCCATTTTCTCTGATGAAACCTTGGCAGCTTATTTTGCGGAAGTTGGTTACGATTGCCACTCTTACTGGTCAGATACGGCACAAAAGAGAAGTTTCTTAAATCTCCTTGATTCTTTGGGTTACGGAGATATCACTCTTAATGAAACAGAGTGGTGCGAAATGGTTAACGGAACCGATTACACAATGGATTCAGCCCTTAACCTTGTTGAAATTATGAATGAAGATTTAACTATTCTTAATGTTGCTTCATGGCAGTACTGGATTGCCGTGAGCTGCTATACTTACAGAGACGGTCTTATTTATGTAACGAAAACAAACGAAGTTATTGTTCCTTACAAGAGACTGTGGGCAATGGGTAACTACAGCCGTTACATTGATCCGGGATATGTTCGTGTTGATACCGATTTTGGTACAAGCATCAGCGGTTCTGCATATACGGGCAATAACGGCGAGTCAGACGAACTTGTAATTGTTCTTATCAATGACACGACGTATGACAGAAGTGTTGATATTTCGGATTATATTGCTGAATATGGTTCGTCGGTTGGTGTTTACGTTACGGATGAAGACCACAACCTTGAAGATGTAACATCTGAATTTGTTGACGGAAACAAGGTATTGCTTGGCGGTAACTCAGTTACAACAATTGTTCTTACAAAATAATGTGAATTAAGTTAAAAGCGGGCCGCAAATTTTTGCGGTCCGTTATGCTGTTACAATTTTTTGGTTTTTGGTATAATAAGCAGGTATCAAATATTTTTGTGGCCTTTTATTTAAAATTATGTTGACATATATTTTGATACGTGATAATATACCAAAGGTTTGTGATTTATCACGGCCATGCCGAAGACAGTAGGTCTGAAGAAATTCAGCTAACGCGAAAGCTCCTACCGAGGAATGGAAATCAATTATGATTATTTTCTCCTTGCGTCTTTAGCAAGGAGTTTTTTATTCGGCATCCAAATAAATAAAGGAGGCAAAAAATCGATGGCAAAGGTAGAACAGAAGCAGCCAATAATCGCAGAAATCAAAGAATTACTCGACGGCGCTCAGTCAGTAGTGCTTGCAGATTACCGTGGACTTACGGTAGAACAGGACACTAACCTTCGTAAAGAACTTCGTGCAAACAACATTGTATATAAGGTTTACAAGAACACTTATATCAAGAGAGCTGTTGAAGGTACAGAGTTTGAGTCAATAGCTGAAAAGCTTGAAGGACCAACTTCTATTGCAATCTCAAAAGAAGATGCAACAGCTCCTGCAAGAGTACTTGCTAAGTTTGCTGAAGGCGCAGAAGCACTTGAACTTAAGTGCGGTGTTGTTGAAGGCACATACTATGATGAAAAAGGTATTCAGGCTATTTCTAAGATCCCTTCAAGAGAAGAACTTCTCTCCAAGTTGCTTGGAAGTATCCAGTCACCTGTTACAAACTTTGCACGTGTTATTAAGCAGATTGCTGAAAAGCAGGAAGCTAACGCTTAATTACGTGTGTCACTAAACCAGACTAAGGTCTGAACATTAAATTTGAATTTATGGAGGAAATTATAATGACAACTCAGGAAATTATTGAAGTTATCAAAGGTTTATCAGTATTAGAGCTTAACGATTTAGTTAAGGCTTGTGAAGAAGAATTTGGCGTATCTGCAGCAGCAGGCGTTGTAGTTGCAGCAGCAGGTGCAGGTGCAGCAGCAGCTGAAGAAAAGACAGAGTTTGATGTAGAACTTACAGAAGCAGGCGCTAACAAGGTTAAGGTTATTAAGGTTGTTAAGGACGCTACAGGTCTTGGACTTAAGGAAGCTAAGGATCTCGTTGACGGAGCTCCTAAGGTTGTTAAGGAAGGTCTTTCAAAGGCTGACGCTGAAGAACTTAAGACAAAGCTTGAAGCTGAAGGCGCTAAAGTTACAATTAAGTAATTT
>CAJOOB010000109.1 GCA_905236025.1 uncultured Lachnospiraceae bacterium | reverse complement strand
GTCACCGATATGTATTGCGTCACCATGTCCGCCACCTTCACCGTTTACCGTTCCGATTGCGTATAACAACGTTCCGTCATCATCCACAACCGCCGAACCGTATACAATCTCATCTTTTCCGTCATAATCCACGTCCGCTGTCGTGGCGTAATGTGCACCCTGACCGTATAAATCGCTGTTTTTGCTGTCATTTGAGTCACAAACCCAAATCTGTACAAGCTTTTTATTTACAACATTGTATGCCGCAAGTACGGCTCTTGTGTAATAACCTCTGCACATAACCGCACTTGGCGTTTCCCCGTCAAGGTATGCAACGCATGCAAGGAATCTGTCCACTCTGTTTCCGTAACTGTCTCCCCAGGCTGAAACCGTTCCTCTTTCCGGCATATATTCAACCGTATCAAGCGCTGCGCCCGTTTTTCCGTCAAATAATGTTAAATATTCCGGTCCGTCAAGCACGTATCCCGACTCGTTTCTGTAATCAGCCGATGCATCGCCAATAACGTTACCCACGCCGTCAACCGTACCGTCTGCAGTTTTTAATAACACCTCGCCCAAGCCGTCGCCATCGAGATCATATACCACCATCTGTGTATAATGCGCGCCGGCTCTTATATTTCTGCCAAGATTTATTCTCCACATAAGCGTGCCGTCAAGCTTGTAACAGTCAATAATCACATTTCCCGTATAACCTTCCTGTGAATTATCCTTTGAATTACTCGGGTCCCACTTTACAATGTATTCATATACGCCGTCTCCGTCCATATCACAGACTTCCGTATCACATGCTGAATATGTATATGTGCTTTTGTCCGGCAAGTCCTCAGTCTGAGCAGGTACTGTAAGCGGCACCTCGTAATACTGCTCATCATTAACCGTTACTTCCCCGCTTGTATTAAGAATTTCTCCGTCTTTTACCGCCTTTACTTCATATACGGAATCCTCTTTTCCTTCCGTATCAATATAATTTGAGGCTTCATCAGACGTAAAGGTCTTAACCAACTCACCGTCTCTGTAAAGCTCAAATTCACGGTTATCCGCATATTCATCAATTAAGATGTTAAAGCTTATATATACTCCGTTATCCGTGCCGATAGCCACAACGCTTCGTGCAATTGTCTCTAACTGAGAAGCCGTAACAATTGCGGAACCCGATTTATAAAGTGCAGGAGCAGAAGCACCGCCTTCATTTAAAGAAACAACCTTAAAATATTTTCCGGTGTACATGCTCCCTTCATAATAGCACTCACATTCATCAACTCTTCCAACGTATGTGTATCCGGACAAATCTCCGTCAGTGCCTGAATAATCAGATACATAAACCTGATAGCACAAAGCATCTGAAACTGCGCTCCACGAAAGCGTAATGCCATCAAGCGAAATACTTTCACATGTAATATCACTTACCGCATCCGGCGCACTCTTACTTTCATCCGTAAGAGAAACGCTCACCGTTTCAGAGCCCGCAGACTCAGCGCCCGTCTCTGTAACCGCCGTTACATAATAACTGTATGTTTCGTATAAAAGTGCTGTTTCGTCTGTATAAGTCAAGTCTTTTGTTTCGTCAATAAGCGAAAAACTGCCGGTTAAATCAGCTCTGTAAATATTATATGCGTATGCATCATCCGTTCCTTCAAAACTAAGTAAAACCTTATCGTCCGAAACGCTTGCACTTAAGTTTTTCGGCGCACTTACTTTTGATATTTCAAGCGCGTTGATCATTCCCGCCGCAGTTCCGCTTCCGTCAAACGAGACAGTAAGCTGTCCGTCTTCAACCAAAACATTGTAAACAACCGTTACGCATACCTTGTCCGCAGTACCCATTGTGGCACTTTCCACACCTTCAACCGTGGCAATTGTGGTACTTGTTGACTTTGTTGCAACAACAAAGGTAACATTATAATATCCGTTTTCAAGATCCACAACAAAAGTTCTTCCGCCTGCAATTGCAGAATCACTGTAAACCTCGTTTGGAATCCCGTATTCATTATCATCAATCTCAGCTTCAATCCTTGCGTACATTTTTTCATCCCCAAGAAATCCAAAGCCTTTTTCTTCTGTATATAAATAATCCGGCGTATTTTCCCCGTTTTTCTTTTCCACGGTAACCGGAGTCCAATCGCCACAGGTTAGCGTTTCATCAACTCCAAAGTCAAATTTTAACGTGTATTCTTCACGTTTACCTTTCTTTAAAAGCCATATAAAAACAATGCAAATGGCCGCCAGTACAATGAATGCAGCAACAATCATGCATGCAACTAAAATTTTTCTCTTCTTCTTTTCCATTTCCCGTTCCTTCTAAAACTCAAAACCATCCTCAACCATAAAAGTCGGATTGCAAATAATACAATCCGACCTGAATTTAATTTTCCGTCTCTAAAACGGCAACAAGAAACGCCAGGGCAAGTCCCTGTCCCCATCCCTGTATCCAGTTCTTAGGCACGTTTCTGTATCCTTCTCTGTCCTTCATAACGGCAGTACCGCCGGATACGTTAAGAACACGGCCATCGGCGGTAATATTTTCAAGCACACCGTCCAAAGCCTTCTGAACATACTTTGTATGCAAAGGATTATTGTTTTTAACCATCGCTGCTGCAATACCGCAAGTGGCGGAAACCTCTTCATACGACTCCTCATCATCAAGAATTGTTCTGAAAAGTCCGCCCTTTGTCTGCAGTGATTTAACGCCCGCAAGTAAATCTCTTAAAGAGCAGTCCATCTCCATAAACGCAGGATAAAGGTAATTTATGTAATTCTTGCCGCTTGATAAGGTGTACGCAGCCCAGGCATTTGCCCTGCCCCAATAAAAACCGGACATATGGTCCCCGGTAATATTGTTGTAACCGTGATAAAACAAGCCTGTAGCTTTATCCTGTAAATACTCAATGTGTTTGCAGTACTGATTGCACGCATCCGCAATAAGTTCCTCATCCTCAAGTTTACGACCCATTCGAATCATGAAATATGCGGCCATGAACAAAGTGTCGCACCATGCCTGCTCAGGAAAATCATTGTTTACAGACACTGTGTGCTGCAAAACGCCCTCACCAAATCTTGGTGCTTTATTTCTCAAATAATCAAGCTTGGATAAAGCAATGTCAAAATACTTTTTATCATCCGTTGCCTCATAAAGAGTAAGCATTGCATGCCCCATTGCGCACGTATTTACGGTCCAAGGCGGCAAACCAAGGTCAATATATTCATCTACCCATTTAATCAAAAAATCAAGGTATTCCTGATTTTTTGTGTACTCATACGCGCGGCATATACCGTAAAAAGCCACACCGCACGGCCATTCCCACGTCATATCCATGGACATGGTCTTTTTTACAACATTGTCGATTGCCGTAAGCAACCGCTCCCTATCGTAAGTAAGCTTCATTTTTAGTCTCCGTTTTTATAAATTTGGTTGAATTATATAATCGCAGATTTTATTTCACTATATACAAAACCCCTAACGTTCCCGGGCCGCAGTGGCTTGAAACAACGCCGCCCGCTCTCGTCTCATGGATTTCATCAAAAATATTTAAGGACTTTAAGTAATCCTTTACGCTATTAACGACCTTTGCATCACAACCGGAATGCGTGATGAAAACTCTGTCTTTGTACGCGGACTTTATCTCACTTTCCATATCCTTTGCGTAATTCATTATCACGTTGTCAATAGCGCCCCTGTACTTCTTTTCCGGAAGCATTGCACCGTCTTTTACAACAATCTTTGGGTGAAGTTTAAGAACTGTTCCCATCATTGCCGCAAGACCCGAACACCTGCCGCCTCTGTGTAAATACTCCAGAGTATCCACAACAAAGCTTGCTCTTACATTTGGAATCAAAGAATCAATAACCTCAAGAATTTCCTTTGCGTTTTTGCCTTCTTTTGCAAGTTCTGCAGCCTTAACCACCAAAAGCCCGATTCCCGTTGAAAGATTTTTAGAATCCACTACGTGAATTTTATCCTCCGCCTCAAGCTCCTCTGCCGCGAGCCTGCACACGTTTCCGGAAGTTGACATTGAAAAAGAAATTGTAAAAACAATAAGTTCATCATATTTTGCAAGATTCTTTTCAAACAATTCCTTTGCAAAAACCTCAGACGGTGCCGATGTTTTTGGAGTGGTTTTATTTTCATCCGCCCATTCATAAATACGCTCCGGTGTGATTGTTTTACCATCCTCAAATTCCTCATCTCCAAGAAGGATGTGCAGCGGCAAAACATCAATATTAAAGCGTTCAAGCAAGTCCGCTGACAAATCAGATGTGGAATCCGTTATAATTTTTACCATAACCTCACCTCGTTTCGATATTCTTACGAACCACAAATTAATTTGATTATACCACGAAGCCACGAGCCAAGTAAACATTTATGTTTATTTGGCAACGGCACGCGATAACCGTCGCTCTGCGGCGGTTATACCATAATCAGAACAATTATTACCATTATTTACCCAAATTTCATAAAAAACGGAGGAACCGTTAAGTTCCTCCGAAATTTACTTGTATCTTATAATTTAATTATTCTGTAACGCTTTTTCTCTTTGATGCAACTACTGCGCCAACTGCTACAAGTGCAATAACAACCATTGCTACTGTTGTAGATTCGTCACCGCCTGCTACAGTGGTTGTGCTTGATGCTGCAGCTGTTGTTTCTGTTGAATCAGAACCGGCTGATGCTGTTGTTTCTGTTGAAGCTGCTGTTGTAGTTGTTGTTTCAGCTTCAACCAAAGTCCAGGCAAAACCATATACATTAGGTGTCTTTGTACCATCATCCATCTGAGCAAAAATAAGAACATTAGTGCCTGCCTTTAAAGTTACAGTCAATTCCTGATTTATAATGTTCGCTGATGGATCCCATCCGGTACATGTCACTGAAACATCTGAAAACGATCCGCCATTTACATTATATTTAAAACCTCTGTCGCCGCTTCCTGTCAATGCAACTGTAAATGTATATGTACCTGCAGTTTCAACGGTTACATTAACTGCCAAATACGCCTGGGCTTTGCCGGTAGCATCAGGATCACCATACGTTACATAATCTCCAAGCTCTGTCGCCTTTAAGCCGATATAAATAGGAGATGTACTGCCATCCCAAGCCGTCCAATCACCTTTATTGTTGTTCCATGCAAGGTTATAGCACGAAATCTCAGTATCGGATCCGTCTGAATTATATCCTCCGTTAGCTCCACAGACATAATACCCGGTATACGTTGCCGCAAATGCTGACATTGCCATGGATACTGTAAGTGCTGCAGTCAATAAAGCTGCAATTATCTTTTTTCTCATAAAACAAAAATCCTCCTTAAATTTGTTTTTGCATTAATAGTTGTGGTTGAATCATTAATACCTGAAATATAAGGGGTTTTATCCGTATTCTCAAAAAGGCTTACACGGTCGAATGTTATATATCACTTTAAATATGCACCTTTACGGATTTTATGTCTTATTTATACATTTTTAATCATCTGATTATATTTTAATCTTTTAAAAATATTTTTCAATATCGAAGTTTGTCATTTGGTTACTCTTCTTGTTATTTGTGTTAGTGAAAACGGTTACAAATTTTAAAAATTTAAGGTAGATTTTTAACACAAACTGTGCTAAATTATTATATGTTGTGCGGTAAACAAAAACCGTAAAAAAAATCGATGCGTGGCTCAGTTTGGTAGAGCGCTGCGTTCGGGACGCAGAGGTCGTGGGTTCGAATCCCGTCGCATCGACAAAAAAGGTTTGGCATTTGCCAAACCTTTTTATTTTTGTTATTGATTAAAGACTTATCCAAAATATCTCTTATAAAGACCTTCAAACGCTCTTCCGTGTCTTGCCTCGTCACGGGCCATTTCATGAACAGTATCATGGATTGCATCAAGATTAGCTTCCTTAGCACGTTTAGCCAAATCAACCTTTCCTTCAGTTGCTCCGTGTTCAGCTGCAATACGAAGTTCAAGATTTTTCTTTGTGCTGTCTGTCACAACCTCACCAAGAAGTTCGGCAAACTTAGCCGCATGCTCAGCTTCCTCAAAGGCAGCCTTTTCATAATAAAGACCGACTTCAGGATAACCTTCCCTAAAAGCAACTCTTGACATCGCAAGATACATACCGACTTCTGAACATTCACCGTTAAAGTTAGCTCTTAAATCTTCTTTAATATCCTCTGATACACCCTTTGCAACTCCCACAACATGTTCTGCTGCCCATGTGTAATCAGTTTTAACTGTTGTCTTTGTTTCCTCTTCCGCGGCAGAATCTTCCTCAATAAGTTCAAATTCTTCTGCAGGCTTTCCGCATAACGGGCATTTCTCAGGCGGAGTATCGCCTTCATAAATATATCCGCACACTTTACATCTCCATTTAGCCATGTACACACGCTCCTTTCGATACATTTTCCGTTATTATAGAATAAGCGCCTCGTATAGAGGTGCTCATTCTACATATAACATATTATTCTGGACCTATGTTGTTAACATATATATTATCACAAAACAACAAAAATTGCAAGATTTGTTAAGCATTATAACAAATTTGTAAAAAGCGTATATACTCTGAAATTTTACCCCAGAGCCACATCAAGCATCATCATAAGCGCAAACCCAAGCGCAAACCCAATGGTTGAAACGTTTGAATGCTCACCCTCAGACGCCTCAGGGATAAGTTCTTCCACAACCACATAAAGCATTGCTCCCGCCGCAAAGCTTAAAAAGTAAGGTAAAAGCCCTGCAATAACGGACGTAAGTAACAGAGTAAGTCCTGCTGCCACCGGTTCAACCGCGCCCGACAAAGTACCGTACAAAAACGACTTATGTTTGCTTCCGCTTTCCATCTTTAAAGGAAGTGACACAATTGCCCCCTCCGGAAAGTTTTGTATTGCAATACCAAGAGAGAGCGCAAGCGCAGATGATATTGTAATGTTTAATTCACCCGAAAGAGCCGCCGCAACGGTAATACCAACGGCCATACCTTCAGGAACATTATGAAGAGTGACTGCAAAAACCATCATTGTGGTTTTCTTTAATTTTGCACGAATACCTTCAGGATGATCATCTCCCAAATGAAGATGCGGAACAATCATATCAATTAAAAGCAAGAAAAACATTCCCACCAAGAATCCAACCATGGCGGGCAAAAACGCAAGTTTCCCCAAGCTTTCGCTTGATTCCATTGCAGGAATCAGAAGCGACCACACAGAAGCCGCAACCATCACGCCGGATGCAAATCCCAAAAGTGCTTTCTGAATCTTTTCGTGAATTGTTTCCCCCTTTAAAAGATACACGCAGGCTGCACCTAGCGTTGTACCGAAAAAAGGTATCAAAAGGCAAATTACCGTTATCATTTTCCACCTCCGCCCGCAAGCTCAATCAAAGCCTGCGACATTTTTTCGTACTCGCCCGCCTTCAGATTACCGGGAAGGTCAAGGACCCCAAAAGAAATCCTCTTTAAATAAATAACACTCTTTCCCACTTTTTCAAACATTCTTTTAACCTGATGGTACTTTCCTTCGTGAATTGTCACCAAAACATCCGAAAAATATCCACTTTTTGAAATCAAATATTCATCAAGTCCTTCTCTTTTCTGGTAAAAGAAATCACTGTCCGTTTTCTTATCATTATACATCTTAATGTATTCATTTGCATCATAAAAACCCAATACTTTTAATCCTGCACTTTCACAAAGTTCAGGTTCCTCTTTCGTGCCGATATCCACGCCTTCCTTAAACGCACGCACATCCGTATCTTCTGTTTTCCCGTCAATAACGGCAAAATACGTTTTATCCACATGTTTTCCCGGTGCAAGAACGTTATGCGCAAATCCACCGTCATTAGTTATAATGAGAAGTCCTTCCGTATCCTTATCAAGTCTTCCCACAGGAAATAAATCTTTTCTCTTTTTATCTTTAATCAAATCCACCACGGTTGTGTGTGTTTTATCTTCCGTTGCGGAAACAACGCCCATCGGCTTATTTAGCAGATAGTATTCGTACTCCGTGTATTCAAGTAACTTCCCGTCAAAGTAAACTTTATCCGTTTCTGCGTTTACTTTAAAATCAGGGCCCGGGGTAGGTACGTCCAAAAAAGGCGCATCACCGGCCGAGCCCTGCAATTTACTTATTTTTACACGGCCCGATTTAATAATTTTTTTAACTTCGCTTCTTGTCCCGACACCCATGTCTGCAAGAAACTTATCCAGCCTGTAAATACTCATATTTTTAAACCAATGTCTTTACGTATTCGATTATTCTTTCGTCTTTGGCATTTGCAAAGAAAAGGTCCTTAAAGTTCTTTCCCTTAACTGCACCCTTAACCAAATCTTCATCAAGACCTTTAAGAATCTCAATAAGATCTTTAAAAGCAACCGCTCTTACACCGTCCAAAATCTTTTTGTTTCTCTGTTCAGGAACAACTCTTTCCTTTGGATAACCGCCGCCTGAAGGACCGTCAAAGAGCTTTTCGAAAATGTATTTAAGATTAAGCTCGCCGCCCCATCCAAAGCCTTTTGCATAAGCCATTGAAACTGCGTTACCGTCATTAATCTGACTAAACATGTATGCATCCGAAGGATCAACTATATGTCCGCAAATTACACCCGGGAATGAATTAAGTGCAAGCATTGCACCTTCGCCCGTTCCGCAACCCGTAACAACATAATCACACGCACCGCTGTTAAGTAAGATTGCCGCAAGTATGCCGTTTTGAACATATGTAAGCTGCGCTTCGTCTTCCGCAGAATACATTCCGTAATTATCTACCGTAAATCCCTTTTCATCCGCAACCGCCTTAAGCGCATCATAGATGATACCGTTTTTTGCCGCCTGACTGTTTTCGTTAATTAATGCTATTCTCATGTTTTCTCCTAGTCCCGTGTTAAAACGAATTATATTTCGGTCAAACTATTATATATGGTTATTCAACATTCTTAAGAGCTTCCGTAAGAGGAACCCTTCTTACTCTTCGCATATCAAATAACACAACAATTACATATGCTATTATAACCATAAATACAATTTTTATCCACTCATAAATTCCAATTTTAAACGTGAACCATCCGTTATATCCCATCATAATGGACTTCCAAAGTTCATCAACAAAAATGATCGCAAGATATGACGCAATAAATGAGGATATTACAACAACCACTGTTGTAAGCCTTATATAGAGGTGGTTAATCTCTTTGTTTGTATATCCCAAAACCTTGGCCATAGAAATCGACTGCGCATTTTTCTCGATTAAGAGCTTTGTGATTAAGTACATTATAAGTGCCGCAAGGACCATGCAGGTAACGGAAAAATAATCCATCATTCCACCCATCGAGTGATTAAGCTGATTTGCAATCTTACGAATATCTTCGGCAGTTAAAACCGCGTAAATATATTCCTCTGAAATATCGGTTATCTCTTCGTCAGAGAAAATTCCGGAATATTCATTATCACCCATGTCAAAGATACTTCTGTAATCATCTGCATTCATGTAAATGGCCATTGTGTAGCCGGTATCTTTAATTTCCTTAATGGTAAACTCATATTTAACAGATGTATACTGCTCTTTAAGGGTTATTGTATCCCCTTCTTTTAACTTAAACTTCTCAGCATAAGCCGAGCAAACCATCACTTCGCCCTTAGTTAAACCGCTTGTTAAGTCAATATAATCGCTGTCCGTTTCAACGCCGTATACAGAAATATCTTCACCGACTCTTGCACCGTCCACGGTTACAAGCGTTGTCATTAAAAACTCCTCCGCACTCTCCTCAGAGGTTTCAAGCAGATTTCCGTCTTCATCCATGCAGGAAATAAGGATGTACTGATAATTTGCAACAACCATATCATCCGCATTGTTAATGTAATTTTCAAGCGTTGCAGGCATACCGATTGAAAACGCAAGCAATATTTCCATAAACATAATTCCCACAAAAAGCACCAGATAATTCGAGATATTCTGGAAGAATATACGCATTCTGAATCTTGTGAAAAACTTAAATTTCGGTAATTTAACCGCCTTTTTACGCTTGCTTGTACTAAGGTCGTTACGCAAAAACTTAAGCGGCGAAAGGCTTAATCTCTTTGCAACAACCAAAATATTGATTACGGTCATTAAAATTACGGGACAAACCGTTGTAATAACGAGTGCGTAAGGCGTGAAAATTGTTTCGTAAGGAGGCAGGCTGTAAGAATTGTAATACATATAAACAATAACATTCTTAAACGCCGTATAGCCAAGAATGTTACCAATAATCGCAGAAAGCAGAGTCACAATAACCGGAAGAGCAATATAATGCCTTAAAAGCTCTCCCTTCTTGTAGCCCAAGGCCCTCATCGTGCCAATAGCCGTTGCTTCCCTGACAATTGTCGAATCTGCCGTAATTGCAAATATAAACGCAAGTACAATTACAAAGACAATTAAAAGTACGAAGGACATTGTGGCATCTGAGCTTAAATCTTCTGCTGCAAAGTTTATTGCATTATTCATGTATGAAGGCACATAATCCGTAAGTTCGTTTAAGTTAGCATTATATGTTTCAATATTTTCTGTCCAAAACGAAAGATCATCTTCATACTCTTTTGCCGTATCAGGGTCGTCAAAAAGAGTTCCCGTTGCGCAAAGCGTAGCTATCTGCAACATTAACTCATCTGACATTTCCTTTTCTTCTTCGGTGTCTTTTGGTGTTTCATTATACTTAAACGCATACTGACAGACCGTTTCTGCGTCCATTTCTTCAAACTCTTCATCTGTTACAACCGCAACGCTAAATGTTAAAGCATCAAACATAAAGTCTGCATTGTCTTTATAAAGCGTACTGTAATCAGATAACTGAATTAAGCCTGTTACGGTGTATGCACTGCCGTTAAGGTATATTGTATCCAAAACCTCAATTCCGTTATTATCCGCATGCATTCGGTCAATCGCAATTTCGCCCGTATTTGTCGGGAGTTCACCCTCTATAATGCAGACAAGATTTACTTCGTCTCTTACGGAAAAGACTCTTACGGTTGCATCTTCGCTTCCGTCATTATCAATGTCTTCCGAGAAATCTTTATAAAACTGCTCATAAACACTCACGCCTTCTTTTTCGATGGCCGAAATTAAATCATC
>CAJOOB010000108.1 GCA_905236025.1 uncultured Lachnospiraceae bacterium | reverse complement strand
CGAGAAAAGGAGAGAATTTATGGCAAAATGGAGATGTACAGTTTGTGGTTACATTCACGAAGGAGATGAGCCACCACAGGAGTGTCCTGTTTGTAAGCAGCCTGCAAGCAAGTTTGAGAAGGTTGAGGAAGAAAAGAAAAAGAACCCATATGCGGGGACAAAGACTGAAAAGAACCTTTGGGAGGCGTTTGCCGGTGAATCTCAGGCAAGAAACAAGTATACTTACTTTGCTTCTGTTGCTAAGAAGGCAGGATATGAGCAGATTGCAGCGCTTTTCTTAAAGACAGCTGACAATGAGAAGGAGCACGCAAAGCTTTGGTTTAAGGCTTTGGGCGAACTTGGTAATACTGAGGAAAACCTTCTTCATGCTGCCGAAGGTGAGAACTACGAGTGGACTGACATGTATGATCAAATGGCAAAGGATGCAGACGAAGAAGGCTTTCATGAGCTTGCTGAACAGTTCAGAGGCGTTGCGGCTATTGAAAAGTTGCACGAGGAAAGATACAGAGCGCTTCTTAAGAACGTTGAGGCAATGGAAGTGTTTAAGAAAAGTGGCGTAACAATGTGGGAATGCCGTAACTGCGGTCATGTGGTTGTTGGCCTTGAGGCACCTGAAGTTTGCCCTGTTTGCAAGCACCCTCAGTCATTCTTTGAGGTACGTCAGGAAAATTATTAATCAGACGGAGGTCTTTTATGAAGTTTTATGTGTGTGAAAAATGCGGAAATCTTGTAGAAATGGTTAAAGAATCAGGCGTGCCAATGATATGCTGCGGCCAGAAAATGACGGAGCTTGTTCCGGGAACTTCTGACGGTGCTATTGAAAAGCACGTGCCTGTATGCAAGGTTGAAGGAAACAAAGTTACTGTTTGCGTTGGCTCTGTTGAACACCCAATGACAGACGCGCATTATATTGAATGGATTGCGCTTGAAACAAAGGACGGCGCTTTCAGAAAGACTCTTACACCTGTTAGCAAGCCTTGCGCAGAGTTTATCCTTGCCGATGGCGACGCTGTCGTTGCAGTATACGCTTACTGCAATCTTCACGGTCTCTGGAAGGCGGAATAGTTTTTAAAAATCAAATATTTTAATATAACGTAGCAGTTAAAAGTCCTGTTTTATAATAGTTTAGGCGATAAACTGCTACGCTTTTTTGTTTACATTTATTTGTAATTGTTTTATAATTGCATTATCAAAACGTGATTTGAACAGGTTTTTACATGTTTAATTTACAACCAAACAGGAGGTTTAATAGTATGGAAAAAAACACACTATTAAAGGAAGAAGCAAAAGTCAGCTTCTTAAGCAGCATCAAAACCAAGATTGTTGCTGTACTGCTTGCGGTGGCAATTATACCGCTTATAATTTCAGTAATTATTAGTTATTACAATTCTCAGAAAAAAGCTATGGAAGATACATATGAAATTCTTTCGTGGCAGGCAAAATACATCGGAGCCGAATTTGATCAGCTTATGCTTGAGAATATCCGTGCGATTCAGACGGTGGCCGCATCTCCTGCAACGTCAATGTATCTTTCAACAGGCGGTGACGGAAACCTTGAAGCAGATATGCTTGCATATCTATTAGAGATTGACGAAATTCTTGATGACGGAAATTCAACCGTTATCACAGGGGCCGACGGTATGCAGATTTTACGTACTTCAGGTACCTGCGTTGATATCTCTGAAAGAGAGTATTTTCAATGTGCCATGGCCGGTGAAACATATGTTTCAGATGTTATTGTAAGTAAATCTTCGGGAACAAGAATTGTTGCAATCATTACACCTGTATACGATTCAGACGGAAACGTTCTTGGTACGGTTCAAAGAAATTACGACATGAATTCTTTCCACGAATTCCTTGCAGAACAGTCAGAAGATGCGTTCCTTGTTGACACAACGGGTATTGTGGCTGCACATTCGCAGTATGAAATTTCTGTTGATGATGAAGAAGACAGAAGCACGGCACAGTTCGTGACATCAGGCCTTTCTGAAGGCGTTTATACAAGTGATACGGGGAAGGGCTATACGGCCATTATCAGTTATATAAAGAGTGACCTTACAGGCTGGATTGTTGTATCTGCTGAGGAATCAACAACTGCACTTGCTTCTGCGAGAAAATCTGCAAGTATTGTAGTTGTGGTGGGAATTGTGTTAATGGCCATCGCCGCGGTAATATCACTTGTAATGTCTAAAATGTTTACCGCTCCAATTATAACTGTTACCGAATCTTTGCATGATTTGTCACAGGGTGTGTTTACAAAATCAGAGGGTTACGATAATCGAAAAGATGAGTTTGGCGTAATGGTTCGGGATACGAACAGCGTTATTGACATTCTTAGAAAGATTGTTAATGAAATTAAGCATTCTGCGGATGATGTACATATGTCGGCAGACGAGCTTTCTCAGACAACTTCAAATATTGCTAAGACTTCCGAAGATGTTTCGAGTGCCGTGCACGAAATTGCAAGCGGTGCTACGCAGCAGGCTGAAGGGGTTGCAAGCGCAACAATGAGTATTGGCGACATCAGTACAAATATTCAGTCTGTTTCATATAATGCTGAAAACGTTGCAAATACAGCCATTGAAATGAATTCAGACAGTAAGGATTCCGCCGAACAGCTTACAAGACTCAGGCATTCATCCGCTGAAATGACCAAGGCAATTGATGAAATCTCCGAAAAAATTGATTCAACCGGTGCTGCGGTTGAAAAGATCAGCGATAAGGTTGCTGCAATTAACAGCATTGCATCACAGACAAACCTTCTTGCACTTAATGCTTCAATTGAGGCGGCCCGTGCAGGTGAGGCAGGACGTGGATTTGCGGTTGTTGCTGAAGAGATTGGAAAGCTTGCCGATGAATCATCAAGCTCTGCTAATGAAATCAGGGCTGAAATGGATCATTTGCTTGCTGAGTCACAGAGCGCTGTGGAAATGGCAAAAGAAGTTAATGCTACAACCAAAGAACAGCAGCAAATCATTGAAGATACGGTTGCAAGTATTGATAAGCTTATTGCGGGAATTGAGGCATCTGTTGTGGGTGTTAACTCAATTACCGAAAGTGCGAAAGCAAGTGAGCAGTCAAAGACAAACGTTACAGATGCAATGAACGACCTTTCAGCAATTTCACAGCAGAATGCGGCTGCGGCCCATGAAACATCCGCATCTATGCATGAACTTGAAAATGCGGTCAGCGTGCTTTCAGCCTCCGCTAAGGATCTCAGAAATATTTCCGAGACCCTCATAAATGAAATCAAATTCTTTAAAGAATAATGATGATATGAAAAAACAGGCTCCCGGGCCTGTTTTTTTGTGTGGGTTGCTATCTCAGGTTTGGGTGTGGTTGCTGTGGTTTCCGACGGTTTCTTTGGCTCGGGGCATCGATTTTAAAATTTTTTTCCATTTTCGATGACGGCTCCCAAAATCAAGGTGACACCATCAGGCATCATTGTCTGTCATGTGTATTTTAATGGATTTTGTGAATATTGCCGATGGCCGTATTATTGACATTCACCAATTTTAAAAATATAATCGACTTATATTTAGGGTAAAAATTTAATATCAAAGGAGTAATTTTATGTTTTGGGATAAAGCGGCATTGGGCTACGATTTTTTTGAAAATATCTACAACGGAGAT
>CAJOOB010000107.1 GCA_905236025.1 uncultured Lachnospiraceae bacterium | reverse complement strand
TTACGAGGATGTGATGAAGGTGCTTGAAGATGCGCTTGAGTCCATACCGACAGACGTGTATGAACAGGTTATTAATGAGTGTGTGGAAACGTTAAAAAATGGTGGTAAAATTGTGGCAAGTGGCCTTGGTAAAAATGTTCCGATCTGTGAAAAGTTTGTGGGTACGTTGAACTCACTGGGGATTGATGCAAGGTTTCTTCATACAAATACCGCGGTGCACGGTGACCTTGGTATGGTAAGTAAAAACGACCTGGTATTTTTACTTTCAAAGGGCGGAAATACATATGAAACAGTGACATTGGCAGAGCATTTAAAAAATCGCGAAACAAACACGTGGCTTTTAACCTTTTATGATAACTGTAAGAGTGCGGAAGTTGTTGATAAAAAATTAGTCATGCATTTAATAAATGAAGGCGATGAATGGGATATTGTTCCAAATAACTCAACAACCGTATATTTAATAGTTCTTCAGGGCGTGGCAATTGAGATTGGTAAGAGAATGGGAATTACTCTTGATGACTTTAAGATTAACCATCCGGGTGGTGGAATTGGCGCAAGATTAAGCGGAAAGAATTTATGGTAAGCAGAACGAACTGGATTGAAAAAAGTGGTAACGTAGCAAAGAGGGACTGATGAAAAAAATCATTACGGATGTCAGAAAAGATAAGACAATCGATTTTTCGGAATTTGAAGATCTTATCCTTTCGGACGGAGACGAAAACTTCAAAAAATATTATTGTTTGTACGAATATACGGATGATTTGACCGTTCTTTCGGATGATACAAAATATCCGGGGATTCTTAACTTTGTAAAAACAGGTATTCTCACAAAAGAAGAGATGATTGACGCTCTTTTTTATAATAAAAAGGAGCGTTAAAAATGGAGAAAAAACTGTATGATGAAATGACGGAAAATCTTGCTGCTTTGGAAAAAAATCAGGATTTAAAAAGTAAGAATATATATCTTTTCGGACATTGTGAAGCGACACTTACCCTTATAGATTTACTCTTATTAAAAGGTTACAATCCCGTATCAATACTGGATAACAGCAATTTAAAACAGGGTAAAAAATATAAAGATATTAATGTTGTTTACCCTGCTGAGATAAAAAAACTTTCAATAGATGAACAAAAAGACACGGTTGTTTTAATAGTTTCGAGATTTTATGCTTCAATGTTTCGGCAGTTAAGGGAGCTTGGCTTTAACGGTCGAATTGAAAAAATAATTGATTATAATTCGTATTCAGAGTATTCATTAAGCGAAGAAACGATTGATAAAATGTGGAAACGCGAGCAACAAGGTGAAAAGTTGATATCAGAATTTGAAAAAAATTACGGCGGTGCGTTTAAGGTATATTGTCCGTTTAATGCTCTTGGAGACATTTATTTCATGATTTCTTACTGGCCTGCATTTGCTAAAAAAAGAGGGATTAAGGATCCTGTATTTTTGGTAACGGGAGAGGCTTTATGTGACGTTATTTCCATGTTTTCGAATTACAGAACGGCAGTTTATGAAAAATCAGACCTTGATAAAATGATTCAGGCTTCCTTGTATATAAATGACAAAAACAGCTTTATTGCTCATCAGGACAGACCGTACGTGATAAACCTTGCAAAGGCTTTGTACGTAAAGAAGATACCGCTTGATAAAATATACTGCTGCGGTGTGTACGGACTGTTGCCTGATACGTTGCCGCAAAAACCTTATATAAATACGAAACTTTCAAAAAAATACGATTATATAAAAAAGGGAAAAAGCGTGATTTTTTCGCCGTATGCAAAGTCGGTTCCAAAAATTTCCGATGAAATATGGCAATCGGCAATAAAATATTATAAAGATAAGGGGTATGAACTTTATACAAATGTTGCAAAGGGTGAGGCGCCGTTAAACGAAACATTACCTTTATCTCCATCCATAAAGGACTTTCCGAAGGTTGTGGAACGTGCGGGGGCTTTTGTGGGGATAAGAAGCGGGCTTTGTGATATTATAAGGGAAACAAAAGCAAAGAAAATTGCTCTTTATCCTGATTATTACTACGGTGACACAAAATGGAAGGCAATTGATATGTATTTTATTGAGGAATTTGACCAGAACATTGAAGTTTCGGAGGATATAAAATGGGAGACACTTTAGTACTTTCATCACTTTCAAAAACCTGGATTTTTGATTTGGACGGCACCATACTTAAGCATAATGGATACAAAATCGATTTGTATGATACACTTTTACCGGGTGCAAAAGAGTATCTTGATTCTCTTCCCAAAGAGGATTTTATCCTTATTCTTACCTCGCGTAATGACGAAATCAAAGAATATACAATAAATTTTTTAAACGAAAATAAAATCAGATATGATGAAATAATTTTTAATGTTCCAATGGGCGAGAGAATAATTATTAATGACAGGAAGCCGTCAGGCCTTGAAATGGCGGTTGCTTTGAATATTGACAGGGATGATTTTAAGCTCCCTGAGATTAAAAGAGAAACATAATAATAAGAAAATAAGGGTGGTTTTTTCTTCCGCATTTGGCTATAATGAAATGGAAAAAATTAAAAGCGGACAAAAAATGAGTAAACAAACTACAGACAATTATAAAAGAATGACTGAGGAACCGGTTGAAAAGCTTGTATTATTGTTTTCAATACCGACCATTATCAGTATGCTTGTAAATAACATATATAATATGGTTGATACCGCATTTGTCGGAACACTTGGAAACAGTGCGTCCGGCGCTGTTGGTATTGTCTTTGGATTCATGACCGTGTTACAGGCTGTGGGCTTCATGTTCGGACAGGGGTCCGGAAGTATCCTTTCAAGAAAACTTGGACAAAATGATTTAAAAGGTGCATCTGTGGTTGCTTCCACAGGTTTCTTTTTGTCGTTTATTGTTGCAACTGTTGTAAGTATATTATGTTTTATTTTCCTTGACCCGCTTGTAATGGTGCTTGGAAGCACAAAGACCATTGCACCCTACGCAAAAGAATACATTTTTTACATTCTTCTTACGGCTCCTTTTAACGTATCAAGCTTTACTTTAAATAATATCCTAAGATTTGAAGGTAAAGCATTTTACGGAATGATCGGTATGATGGCCGGAGCCGTTCTTAATATTTTGGGTGACGCAGTCCTTATGTTTGGCTTCGATTTGGGAATTAAGGGTGCAGGTATTTCTACAGCCGTTTCTCAGGTTATTAGCTTCGTTATTCTTATTTCAATGTTTGTAAGAGGCAAAAGTAATATAAAACTTTCGATAAAGAAAGTTAATGTATCGCCTTTGGTTGTGGGTGATATTGCGGCCACAGGCCTTCCGAGTCTTTTAAGACAGGCATTGAACAGTGTAACAACAATACTTTTAAATGTTCGTGCAGCGGTATACGGAGATGAGGCTGTTGCGGCAATGAGCATTGTATCAAGATTATACTTCTTTGTGTTTGCAATTGCGCTTGGTATTGGGCAGGGATTTCAGCCTGTTAGCGGATTTAATTACGGTGCGGGGAAATATAAGAGACTCAAAAAAGCGTATAAAACAACGGCTATTTTTGCAGAGTCAATTGTTCTTGTGCTTTCTGTGATTGTATTTGTTTATGCTCCCGATATTGTTGTTAAATTCAGAAATGATGAAAAGGTTGTGGAAATTGCTGTAAGAGCGTTGAGGCTTCAGCTTGTTGCAGGTATCTTTATGCCTGCATGTATGGCAACGGAAATGCTTTTCCAAAGTACGGGTAAAAAGGTTGGAGCTGCTCTTTTATCTCTTATAAGAAGCGGTCTTTTGTTTATACCTACACTTATTTTACTTGCAAAAATCAGAGGACTTGCAGGCATTCAGGAAGCACAGCCGGTAGCGTTTATTTTATCTGTAATTCCAACGCTTATATTTGCGATTTCATATTTTAAATCACTGCCAAAAGAGGATAACGTTTAAGGGGCGGAGAACGTATACACCCTTGTGTTTACTAATAATTCTACTGGTTTTATATTTTTGAAATTCTTGAAAGTCCTATATTTTTGGAATTCTTGAATGTTCTTGAAAGTTTATTAATAATGTATTATAATTAACCATAAAGTAATTTGTATCTATAATTAAACAACCAATAACAACTTAGTTTTTGGGGCAAGAAAAAAGGTCATACGTAAGTAGGACCGCTTTTTTGCAACTTGTTTTTATTGTTTGTAAAGGGGTAATAAAAGATCGGAGGATAATGTTATGTCAAAAGAAAATGTTACGGATGCCGGAAGTCTTGGCAAGCCAAAAAGTTTGGCAAAACGACTGATTGCAATTATTTTACTCATGATTATAGCGTTTGCGGCAACAATCGTTGTAAACGTGATATCATTAAAAGCAATCAATAATACCACAACGGAACTTACCGATGTTTACCTTCAGATGCAGGCAACACAGGGAAATATCGGTATTGAATTTCAACAGGTTCAGTTGTATGCAAATATTGTATATTATAGGCATGGCACAGATGACGAAGAAGTTATCGAGACAAAGTTTGCTACAGCACTGGATGATTTGGAGAATGATGCAAACGCAATGAAGGAACTTGTTGCAAAAACGGGCTCTGACGAGCTTATTACAGTGTACGATGCGTGGTATGAAACAACAATTGATTACGTTGAATTTGCTCAAACAATTTATGATGCAGCCATTGCTGGCGACATGGAGACAACAGAAACGCTTGTTGGACAAAACAAAGCTCATAAGGATCCTGCACAGACAGCGGAAGATGAGTATGATGTTGTGCTTGAAGAGGTGCTTGCAGGTGTATCAAAGGATGCAGCAACCGTTATTAATGATGCTAATGTATTAAATTACATAATTCTTATAATTTTTGTGATTCTTACCGCAATTGTGCTTATTATAGTTGTTCGTCAGGTTGCACTTCCTGTAACGGCTTCAGGAAAAGAAATTCATTCGATTGTTGAGAAAATCAGCAATAACGAAGGTGACCTTACAGAAAGAATTCCTGTTAAAGGCAATGATGAAATTGGCCAGATGGCAACCGGTGTAAATATGTTTATCGGTCAGCTTCAGGATATCATGAAGCAGCTCAGAGGACATTCTGATGATTTGCAAAGATCGTCACAGGAAGTTTCTGAAAAGATTGCTGCTTCTAATGACAATGCAAGCAACGTTTCATCTGCGATGGAAGAAATGTCTGCAAGTATGGAAGAAATTTCCGCAACCATTGTTTCATTGTCGGAAAACAGTGGCAGTGTACTTGGTGAAGTTCAGGCCATGAAAGAAAATATCAATAAAGGTACATCACTTGTATCTACCATCAGAAAGAATGCCGAAAATATGCAGGCAAATACAGTCAAGGGTAAGGAAACAACCGGAAGTGCCATTGAGGGTATCAGGACAGAACTTGAATCTGCTCTTACAGAAAGTCAGAGCGTAACTCAAATCAGTGACCTTACAGGAGAAATCCTTGGTATCAGCAGCCAGACAAACCTTCTTTCGCTTAACGCCTCCATTGAGGCTGCCCGTGCA
>CAJOOB010000106.1 GCA_905236025.1 uncultured Lachnospiraceae bacterium | reverse complement strand
CTTCGTTTGCCATTGCTGTTACAAAACCTTCATATGCATTCTTTTCATACGAAGCTCTTTGTTCCTTTAATTTTGCAATTCTATCCTGATTATCTTCTTCGCCCTTCAAAAGTTCTTCAATATAATTACTGATTAACCATGAGGTTTTTAAGCAAATATAAGCCTTTTCACTGGCTCTTGCATTTTTTACAACGGCATTTACCAAAGCAAGCTGATGTCTTGTAATAGCTTCGTCATATGTCATAATATCTTTGTTATATCCGCTTGGAAGATATTTTTTACTGATTTTTTCTTTGATAGCACCTCTTGCAAAATCAGATAGCGAATCAAAATAATTTGTAAGAGCACAATACCCGCAATTATCGCATAAAATTGCGCCGTACTTATACATATCAATGCCCTCATACTTTGCTCTTAAATCTATCTCAACCTTGACAAGTTTAGCCTTACCGGACTTTACCTGCTTAGCCTTAAACTGTCTGTCACAAACAGGACATGTATATGTTTTATCCAAAAGCATATCTGCTTCATCAAGCTGTTTTGGCTGTTTTGCCGCAATAGCAGCCTCCTCCTGTTTTTTATGTTCAGTCGCAAAAATATCTACGTTATTTAAATCACCCAATCCGAATTTAGATAAATCCGAAAACATATCAGCCATTATTACTGTTTCCTTTCCGTATTTAAAGGCAAAATCACCCTTGCAATATAAAAATATGCTTAAACACTTAAAATATTATAATTATTTTATCAGAAATTGTTCAAAAATACAATGATTTGACATTTTTTCCAATAAAAACTATAATTAATTTTGATTTTAAAAATCGAGGTTTAAACCTTATTAATAGTGAATTAAACGAGGATTATATGAATATTATAATTGTTGGTTGTGGTAAAGTCGGCTATACAATAGCCGAGCAGCTTTGCAAAGAAGGTCACGACGTCACGGTAATTGATGAAAGAGCCGACGTTGTAAATAATGTTAAAAACAATCTTGATGTAATCGCCATTCACGGTAACGGCGTAAGCAATCAGGTTTTATCGGAAGCAGGCATCAAATCCTGCCACCTTTTCATTGCCGTAAGCGGTTCTGACGAACACAATCTTTTAAGCTGTATCGTTGCAAAAAAGAACAGCAAATGCAATACCATAGCAAGAGTAAGAAATCCGATTTACGAAAAAGAACTGGATTTCTTAAAAGAAGAATTTGATTTGGCATCAATCATAAATCCTGAATACGAAACGGCAGATGAAATATCAAGAATCTTCCAATTCCCGTCAGCCACAAAAATAAATCGCTTTGTTGGCGGAAATGTTGATCAGTACCGTATCCGTATTACCGAATCTTCGCCGTTAAACGGTGAAAAGATAATGAACATAAGAACACATTACAACAAAAACATCCTTATCAGCGGTGTATTAAGAAATGACGAATTCCTTATCCCGGGCGGTAATTTTATCTTAGAAAAAGACGATTTAATATCTATTGTTGCATCGAGAAAAGATGCAAGAGATTTCCTTAAAAAAACAGAGTTACTTACAAACCCTGTTAAAAACGTATGTATTGCGGGCGGCGGAAAAATTTCATTTTACCTTGCAAAGAAATTAATATCCGCTTCTATCGGCGTAAAAATCATTGAATCAAATGAAGCAAGGGCAAACGAACTTGCAGAAATAATGCCCGAAGCCACAATAATACATGCGGACGCAACAGATCCGGGCATTCTTGAAGAAGAAGGCATTGAAAACGTTCAGGGTTTTGCTGCCCTCACAGGTTTAGACGAAGAAAATATTTTGGTAACTCTTTATGCAAGAAAAAATTCCAAAGCAAAAATAATTACAAAAATCAACCGTATCAACTTTAATTCAGTAATTAGCGAATTACATCTTGATTCCGTTATTAACCCGAGAATGATTACGGCAGACAGAATCACGCGTTATGCAAGAACCATGAACGCTGCCGTTAACAATAACAACGTTGAAACACTTTACAGCATGGACGAAGGTAAAGCGGAGGCACTTGAATTTAAGATTAACACCATTTCAGCAATTACAGGTTGCCCAATCAAAGACCTTAAATTAAAGCCAAACTCGCTCATCTGTTCAATCTCAAGAAAGCACAAAACAATCATTCCTTCAGGTAATGATACAATTAACGTTGGAGATTTGGTCGTGGTTGTTACGGCAGGATACAAGATATCTGATATCACGGAGATTTTGGAAGATTAGTCATGAATTATTCAATAGTATTTACAATTGTAGGTTATGCCCTTAAATTTGAAGGATTATTCTTACTTCTTCCAATGGGTATAAGTATAATTTATAAAGAAAACAATTTTTACTGGTACCTTTTGGTGGCAATCCTCGCCTTTTTGCTTGGCTCACTTCTTACATTAAACAAGATTTCAAACAAAAAAATGTATGCAAAAGAAGGATTGTTAAGCGTTGCATTGAGCTGGATTGTAATGAGTATATTCGGGGCCGTACCGTTTGTATTAACGGGTGACATCCCAAACTATATTGACGCCTTATTTGAAACAGTGAGCGGTTTTACAACAACCGGTGCCTCAATTCTCTCAGAAGTTGAATCGCTAAACCACTCTGCTTTATTCTGGCGAAGCTTCACACATTGGATTGGCGGTATGGGTGTTATCGTCTTCATAATGGCCATATTACCGTTAACGGGCGGTTCCTCAATGAACTTAATGAAAGCCGAATCTCCGGGTCCTTCAGTTGATAAGCTCGTCCCAAGAGTAAAAGATACCGCCAGAGTACTTTATCTTATATATATCTTCCTTACTCTTGCAGAAATTATAATTTTATTATGCCTTAAAATGCCTGTTTTTGATGCCGTAACAACAACTGTCGGTACGGTTGGTACCGGTGGTTTTGGAATTAAAAATGACAGTCTTGCGGGATACAGTTCTGCAATTCAAATTACAGTCGGAATTTTTATGTTGCTTTCAGGCGTAAACTTCTCTGCATATTTTCTTATTATTACAAGAAAATTCAAGGCAGCCTTCAAAATGGAGGAAGTTCGCTGGTACCTGATTTTAATATTTACAGCTACTTTAATAATTGTTATAAACACAAGAAGTTATTACGACAATCTTTTTGATAATATTAAAGATGCCTTTTTCCAGGTTTCATCCATCACATCTTCAACAGGTTTTTCAACCGCAAACTTTGATGTGTGGCCATCGTTATCAAAAACAGTACTTGTAACGTGTATGTTTATCGGTGCCTGTGCAGGTTCAACCGGTGGCGGTATAAAGGTTTCAAGATTCCTTATATTTGCTAAAAACATCAAAAAAGAGCTTTCCTTAATGGCGCATCAAAGAGAAATAAAGAAAATCCGTATCGATGGCCATTTGATATCGCACGACACGGTTCGATCGACAAACGTATACTTAACAATATACATGTTTATATACATTATTTCTCTTTTAATAATAAGTGCGGACAACTTTAGTTTTACAACGAATTTTACGGCCATTGTGGCAACAATAAACAACATTGGCCCGGGCCTTGATGCCGTCGGACCGGCATGTAACTTTGGAAGCTTTTCAATACTTTCAAAACTTGTTTTAATATTTGATATGTTGG
>CAJOOB010000105.1 GCA_905236025.1 uncultured Lachnospiraceae bacterium | reverse complement strand
GAGATATTGAGTTTTTACAGAATGCATTCTGCCACGCGACGCCAACCATAACTTTCAGATATATTGGTGAAAAACCGAATGTTGTAACGGTGCTTAAGAAATTCAGTGCCTCAGAGAATGCGCATTCAAGAACAATGTTATATAAAGATGATGACGGTGTTAAAAGAATTGATGCGCTTATTGAGTTCTTAAATTCCATAAAAGCCGGATTTGACAATCCTGCCACTTCTGATGCTTTTTTTGGTAAGGTGGATAATCTTATAAAAGAGCTGGAAGATATTGTGGAAATCTATAACGAAGAAGAATAAAAAGTTTGAATATTCTCGCCTTTATGATATAATTTTAAAAAAGAATGTGATTTTTGATGTGTGAAAGGGCGTTACATGGACGAAAATAAGACACCGGATAGTTCAGAAGAAAATTACAACGGAAATAAGAGCAGTGGCGATTTAACACCGATTATCTTTGCCACTCTGTTTCTTGTTGCGATAATATGCGAATTTTATTTTATTATTAACGACAGTTTTGATTCTTTTATGCTTGTTGGAACGGGAATAATTGCCGTTGTTCTCGCGTTTCTTACATTCCAAAGTTTTTCTGCAAGAGCGGCAAGAATAAGAAAAGAGCAGATGAGTCAGTATGAGGCAATGTTAAAAACTCAAAAGGCGCTTTATCTTGCAACAAAAAAGAGTACTGCAGCAGCAGAAGTTGCAGCGCAAAACAACATTGAGGCAATCAAATTCCTTGCAGAAAAAATAAATAAAAACGAACAGCTTGTCGCTGACCTCATGAACGGTATGAATACCGAAAAGAAGGATGACCTTGAAGGTTTGGTTGATGAACTTGCAAAATCAAATGCGCGTCTTGCACAACAGGTACAGACTGCCATTACGGTTGATCAGCTTGTTAAGTCAAATGCTGATTTGGTTAAGAACGTACAGGGTATGCTTGGAAACAAGAGGCAGCAGGAAGAGGCTGAAAGTCTTGATTATCTTGTAAACAGAAACAGAGAAATGGCTCAGTCAACCGGATTTGTAAATCAGGCTCAAAAGATGCCACAGTTTGTGGAGCCGACACCTCAGTATACACAGCCGGAAGTTTCGTATCAGGAACCGTTAAGCGAAACTCCTTCATACGAGGAATCTTCTGTGGAAGAAAAGATTCCGTTAAATGAAGAACCATTTAAGGAAGAATTCATTGAAGACGCTGTATCGCTTGAAGAAGCAGTTGCAAAAGAGCCGGAAGAAGAAGTTGTTGAAGAAACTGTTGCAGAAGAACCGGTAGAAGAAATTGCGGAAGAAGCAGTTGCAGAAGAGCCGGTAGAAGAAATTGCGGAAGAAGCAGTTGCAGAAGAGCCGGTAGAAGAAATTGCGGAAGAAGCAGTTGCAGAAGAGCCGGAAGAAGAAGTTGTTGAAGAAACCGTTACAGAAGAATCGAATGAGGAAATTGTTGAAGAGCCGGTAGAAGAAGCAGTTGAAGAAGCGTTAACAGAAGAGCCGGTTGAAGAAGTACCGGAAGAAACTGTAGCAGAAGAAGAAATAAACGGAGAAACAATTGATGATGTGTTTGCGGATGTAATGGCAGAAGAGCCGGAGGAAGAACTACAGACATCAGATACTGAAATTGAGTCAGCGCTTGATGATGCTTTTGATAAGATGCTTGGAACACAGTCAGATCTACCGGTTATGGAAGAGTTTGTAGATAATTTGGACGAAGAACTTGTTGCGCCGGTTGAAGATGTTGCTGAGGAAACAGCGCAAGAGGATATTGCAACAGCGGAAGAATCTGTTGAAGAAACCGTGGAAGTGCCTGTAGAAGAAGCGGTTGAAGAAAGCGTTACAACGGAGGAAACTCCGGTCGTTGATTTGTTTGATACATCAAAGGATGACCCAAATGCAACACTTTCCCCGGAGGAAATTGCGGCATTATTTGCAAAACTTTAAAATTTGTTTGAAAATTTTTAAAAAATCGGCTAAGAGAAAACCCTGTTGAGTGACTTTAAGGCGTAAATCCGGATGGATTTACGCCTTTGTTTTTTCTCTTGTTGGAACATTCTTTATGAAACGAATATATGAAAATACAATTTTATAATAGAGGTGTGTGTGATATAATAAATCGTGAGATTATGATTACTTTCAAAGGAGTTAAAAGTGTCAAACAAAAAGAAAATAATAAAAACTGCATTATTAATTATTTTTTATTTTATAGTAATAATCTTATTTATGGCAGGTGCCATTATATTTTTTCTAACAGATTGGTTTAATAAAACATTTGGCGTAGATATATCAAGTATCATTTATACAATTATTTCTCCACTTAGCGGTGCAGATTCTGATTTTATGGGTGATGCTGTCAGGTATTGTATAAGACCTTTTATTAAGTTTGGTATGGTTATTACCGGTATATTGGCAGTTGATGTAATTCTGCTAAGGCGTACTAAAATACACATTCCCGTAAGAATAAAGAAGTTAAGATTCAGCTTGAATTTTAATTATTTATATAGAATCGCTGTGGTTTGTTTAACGGGAATAATGTTGTTTATTTCCTTAAGGCATGCAAACTCTGTGCTTGATATAACCGGTTATATCAAGTCGCTCAGTGAGGAAACAAAAGTTTACGAAACATATTATGTGGATCCGGATGATGTTGAAATAACACTTGCTGCGGAGACACAAAAAAATATTATATACATATATCTGGAAAGCATGGAAACCACATACGCATCAGTAGATGACGGCGGGGCACAAAAAACATATAATTACATGCCAAATCTCACGAAACTTGCAAGTGAATATATAAACTTTTCAAATGATGAAGATCTGGGTGGCTGGCACAGCTGCACCGGAACAGGGTGGACCATGGGATCACTTTTTGCAACAACCTCCGGCCTTCCTTTTGCATATCCGGTTCAGGGTAATACCATGGATAAAAGAGAATATTTTGCGAAGGATGTTACAAATCTTGGTGATATATTAGCGGATTTAGGATATTATAACGAGTTTTTATGCGGCTCTGATGCGACTTTTGCAGGCAGAAGAAAGTATTTTACTCAACATGGAAATTACGACATATTTGATTATTATACCGCGATAGAAGAGGGATACATAGCTGAAGATTATAGAGTCTGGTGGGGATATCAGGATTCAATTCTTTTTGAAATTGCAAAAGATGAGCTTTTAGAACTTGCTGAACTTGATCAACCATTTAATTTTACGATGCTAACGGCAGATACACATCATGTTGCAGGTTATGTATGTGATCTTTGTGGTAATGAGTATTCCGATCAAACGGCAAATGTTGTTGCCTGTACGGATAATCAGGTGTATGAATTTGTCCAATGGATTATGAAACAGGATTTCTTTGAAGATACAGTTATTATTATTACCGGAGATCATCCAAGGATGGACACCTGTTTAGTTGCTTCGGTTGAGTATTATGATAGGACGGTATATAACTGTATAATAAACGATTTTTCACCATATGGAACAGATATTAGTACCACTAATCGTGAGTTTATGGCCATGGATATGTTTCCAACCATCCTAAGTGCAATGGGATATGAAATTGAAGGAGACAGACTCGGACTGGGAACGAATTTGTATTCCGGATTGGAAACACTATGTGAACAGCTGGGTTATGATTACTTAAACGAAGAATATGGAAAAAGCAGCACTTACTATAATACTCATTTTTCGTAGTAAAAAGAAATATTAAAAGGTTTTACAAAGGAAATAAAATGGAAAAAGAACTTAGCAAAAAGAAATCCGGGAAAGCTAAGAAAATTGTTAAGATTGTACTGTTAACACTGTTTTATATTTTGACGGTTATACTATATATGTTGTCGGTATTAACATTCCCGCTCACGGACTGGTTTGTGGCAACATTTGACCTAGACCTTGCAAATATAATATATACCATTATCTCGCCGCTTGACGGGGCAGATACGGACTTTTTGTCAGAGGCGATTGAGGCATGTGAAAGCACGGCCATTAAATACGGTATAATAATCGCGGTAATGGTTTTGTTTGACATATTTGCGCTTATAAGAATTAAGCCTAAAATACCGGTAAAAATAAAGAAACTGAAATTTAATATAAACATTGCGTACATTTACAGAATCGCAATTCTTGTATCTTCCTGCATCTTTTTGTATCGCGCTTTTAATTATGCGGATGCGGTGCTTGATATTAGGGGATATATTGAATTAAGAACTCAGGAAACAAAGATATACGAAACGTATTATGTGGACCCGGATGATGTTGAAATAACGCTGGCTACGGAAACACAAAAAAACATCATCTACATTTACATGGAAAGCATGGAAACAACGTATGCTTCCGTAGAAGACGGCGGAGCTCAGGAAGAGAATAACTACATGCCAAACCTCACTGAGCTTGCAAGTGAATATATAAGCTTTTCAAATGATGAGGATTTGGGCGGATGGCGACCAATCACAGACACCACCTGGACCATGGCGTCTCTCTTTGCAACAACCACGGGGCTTCCGTATGCGTACCCAATCAAGCAAAACTCAATGGGCAAGCGTGAAAACTTTGCGGAAGGCGTTACCAACCTTGGCGATATTTTGGAAGATCTTGGTTATTACAACGAATTTCTCTGTGGTTCAAACGCGACGTTTGGCGGCAGAAGGAAGTATTTTACTCAACACGGAAATTACGATATATTCGACTACTACACGGCCATAGACGAGGGATATATTGATGAGGATTACAAGGTTTGGTGGGGCTATCAGGATTCAATTCTGTACGAAATTGCCAAAGATGAGCTTTTAGAACTTGCCGAACTTGACCAGCCTTTTAATTTCACCATGCTTACTGTGGATACGCATCATGTGGGTGGTTACGTTTGCGAATTATGCGGTGATGAATATGATAACCAGGTTGCAAATGTTGTTGCCTGTGCCGATAGCCAGGTGTATGCGTTTGTGCAGTGGATTATGGAACAGGACTTCTTTGAAGACACGGTAATCATCATTTCGGGAGACCATCCGAGAATGGATTCGCAGTTAGTATCAGACACGGATTATTACGAAAGAACTGTATATAACTGCATTATAAACAGTTTTTCTCCGTACGGTACGGATATTAACACCACAAACCGCGAATTTACGGCTATGGACATGTTCCCAACCATCTTAAGTGCAATGGGATATGAAATTGAAGGAGACAGGCTGGGACTTGGAACGAATATGTTCTCAGATCTGCCAACGTTATGTGAACAACTGACGTATGATTATTTGAGTGACGAAATTGGGAAATACAGTAATTACTTCATTACGGAATTTTCATAATAAATTATAAGCGGGAAAATCTATAAAGGAAACGGTATATGAACAAATTTCTTAGAGCCATTGGCTTTGAAACATTTACAACAAGAAAGCAGTTAGATACGCTCATGCATAACTGTTTGGCAAAAAAGCAGGATGATACAATTATCCATCACAGAGAAAGCTCAGAATCTTTGGGAATGTTTGAAATCCTTACATTTGTGGGAGACAGAGTGCTTATCTATTGGTGCGGCGATTATGCAGAAGGAGAGTACCAGCTTGATTCGTATATACCAACGGCGTTAAGTGGCAGGTATATAATGATTGATGCGCCGGAATTTGAGATAAAGAAAGATTCTTTTGGATTTGTCGGAATCTGTGAAAGGCCGGGAATTGGCGTGCCGCTTATATTTTCGCTTGTAAATAACAGCGATTGCTATGATGCGTTATCATCAAAGAAACCCATTTCGAGATGTGCAATTGCCTTTACGGGACTTTCCGTAAAGGGAAACATACTTCTTCCAATTGAAAAGAAGGAAAAACGAAGCGCAAAGCAAAAAAATATAGAACGGTATAATCTTGTAGAAAAAGCAAAAAATGGAGATGAATCTGCGATTCAAGCCCTGGCTTTTGAGGATATTGATCTTTATACAAAGTTAAATAAGAGGGTTCACAAAGAGGATATCTTTACAATTGTAGATTCAAGTTTTATGCCGGTAGGGCTTGAATGTGACCAGTATTCCGTTGTTGGAGATATTGAAAACGTAAGGTATTGCGAAAATCGATATACCAAAAAAACAATTGTGCTTATGGATGTTGTGGTTAATGATTTTGTTGTTATGGTGGCCATCGGGCAGGACGATCTGGTGGGCGAACCAAAGAGAGGCCGCCGCTTTAAAGGAGAAATCTGGCTTCAGGGACACTGCATTTTCGATGGGGAAAAATTAATGAAGACATTGGGAGAAACACAGGAATAACATGTATAAAGTACTTGCGCTTGATTTAGACGGAACGCTTGTTAACAGTAAAAAAGAGTTGACAAAAAGAGTAAAGGACGCACTTGATGAACTAAGAGATAACGGTAATCATGTGGTTTTAGCTTCGGGTCGCCCGCTTGCAGGGATTCTTCCGATTGCTAAAAAACTTGAAATGGAAAAAAGAGGAGGATACATACTTTCTTTTAACGGAGGGTGTGTTACGGATTGTGCAACAATGCAGCAAATCCATTCTCGAAATATAAATAAAGAGTATATTTCCCCGCTTTTGGAAGCGCTTTCGTTTGAAGAGTGTGTTCCATTAAGTTATAAATACGGGAAAATAATATCAGAGCGGGATGATGAAAAATATTTAATTGAAGAGGCGAATATCAACCACCTTGAGATACTTAAGGTGAAAAGTCTTAAAGATGAACTTTTGGCTTCCGACCACGAAACACAAAAAATACTTTGTACGGCTGAACCGGAAAATGCGGCAAGAATCACGTATGAACTTGCGGAAATGTTTCACGGAAGGCTGAATATATTTCGTTCGGAACCATACTTTATTGAGATTGTCCCAATTGGAACGGATAAGGGAAGTGCCCTGGATTCACTAATGAAAAGTATGGGGTATACGAGGGAAAACCTTGTTGCATGCGGAGACGGGCTTAATGACCTTACCATGATAAATTATGCGGGACTTGGTGTTTGCATGGCCAATGGCTGCGAAGAGTTAAAAAATAACGCTGACTACATTTGCCCTTCAAATGATGAAGACGGGGTAGCAAGCGTTGTTGAAAAGTTTTTCCTGTGTTAACGTTCCCGGGCGGATTCGAACCGCCGGCCTTTCGCTTAGGAGGCGAACGCTCTATCCTGCTGAGCTACGAGAACGGACTTTAAAGATTTAAAGCATATGTATTATACTTAAAAAACATAAATTCGTCAATTAAAACAAAGCGCATAAACAACAAAGAAAGGAAGTTTTGTATGATAGGTATTATTGGAGCCATGGATGAGGAAGTGGCAGAATTAAAAGAGATTCTTACAGATGTAACAATTGAGAAAAAAGCGGATATGGACTTTTTCTGCGGAAAATATGCCGATAAGGACGTGGTTATTGTTCGTTCCGGAATTGGCAAGGTTAACGCCGGTATTTGTACTCAGATTCTTGCCTGTGATTTTGATGCGGATTATATAATAAATACAGGTATTGCCGGCTCTCTTAACGCGGATATAAACATTGGCGATATTGTTCTTTCGGATGAGGTTTTGCAGCATGATATGGATGCCGTTGCCTTTGGGTATGAACCGGGAGTGATACCAAGAATGGAAACTTCTGTTTTTAAAGGCGACAGAAATCTTATTGCACTGGCCGGAATGGCGATTAATAAGGTGGCTCCTCAGGTTGGGGTTTTTGAAGGAAGAATCGTAACAGGAGATCAGTTTATTTCATCCAAAGAGAAGAAGGAGTATCTTGTTAAAACATTTAACGGCGATTGCTGTGAGATGGAGGGCGGGGCAATTGCTCAGGCCGCATATTTAAATAAAATTCCGTTTATTGTTATAAGGGCGATAAGCGATAAAGCGGATGATTCGGCACATATGGATTATCCGGAGTTTGAAAAAATGGCAATAAAGAATTCTGTTTTACTTGTAAAAGAAATGATAAAGAATCTTGTGTAGGAGGCTGTGATGGAAAAAATAGCGAGTTTTACAATAAATCATCTGAAACTTATACCGGGTGTATATGTTTCAAGGAAAGATAATGTGAATGATAATGTGATCACAACGTTTGATCTTAGAATGACAAGACCGAATTATGAACCTGTTATGAATACAGCAGAAGTGCATACAATGGAGCATCTTGGAGCAACATATTTAAGAAATCATCCGGATTATAAAGATAAAGTGGTTTATTTTGGACCAATGGGATGCAGAACCGGATTTTATATGATTCTGGCAGGGGATTATTCATCAAAACAAGTTCTCCCTCTGGTTATATCAATGTATGAGTTTATTCGTGATTTTGAAGGCGAAGTTCCGGGGGCGACACCGCATGATTGTGGAAATTATCAGGATATGAACCTTAATATGGCAAAATATCTTGCAAAGAAATACCTTGATGAAGCGTTATACATCGCGACAGATAAAAATCTGATTTATCCGGAAGATTAAAACAACGGGAAAATATAAAGTGTGAGAAAAGGAGAAATAAATGAAAACTTGGAAAATGGTGTTTACGGCGTGCTTACTTGGCTTTTTTTGCGGTGCATTGCAAATGTATCCGCTTATGTCTTTTTATGAATCAAAGATGTACTTAAGAGAAGTTGTTGAGTATTTCGGGCTTATAGAGGCAGACTACTCAATGTTATATCTTGGGGAAATGGTGGTCAGTTATTTGCCGATTTTGGTTTTTCATGTATTATTTGGTAACGTTATATATAAAAATTTTTGCGTTGCCGGAATCTATTATTTCACCAGAACAGAGAAGATAAGTGTATGGATTGCTAAAGAGGCGTTAAAGACTTTGAGCTTTTCTGCTTTATATGCTCTTTGTACCCTGATTAGCGGTCTTATTATGTGCGATTGCTACGGAAAGCTTATTTTTGAAATTGATAAAATCACTGTGTTTGAGTTTTTTTCATATGTGATTTTGGTTTCGCTTTTTGTATATATAACCACAATTGCAATTAATTCATTTGCCATACTCACGGAAAGCGGACTGGGATTTGTAATATCAGAGGCGGTAATAATGTTTACAATGGTGTGTTTTTGTGCATACAAAGATTTGTTTGGCGAATATGACACTATGGATAAACATTCGTGGTTTTTAAAAGTAAACCCGTTCAGGCATTTGATTTTTTTGTTTAAAATCAGTCCGATAAATCACATAAAATCAATGATATATTTTCTGATAATTGCATTTATGGTAACAACTTTTATGGTTGTCGTGATAAGAAAACATGAATTTATCAGTAATAATCAGGAATTGGACAAATAAAACTTTGTGAGGTGTTGTTGGTATAAATATTGAAAGAAGAATAAAAAAATGATAGAATGTTAATATCGATTTTATAATATAAGGAGGATATATTTTTATGAAAAAAAAGTTGGTTAACACTATTGCTGCGATCATTTTGACAGCTTTAGTATGTATTCAAGCAAAGGATGTTATTTTTGCGTCGAGTTCAGCTGTGAAGGGGCAAATTATTGTTCCGAAAGGGTGTATTATGCGATTGGCAGAAAGCAATGTTTCAAGAACACTGGATTATTCATATGTTTATGTTAAGATTGATGCGGTTTATCCAACAGGTACTTATACGGAAGATACTTATAAAAAGTGTAGAGTTAAACTACATAATTCAAATAACCTTTCCCAGAGAATTTCTGATGTATATACACTGATTGAGGGGACAGGATACCATAAAGTATATATAAATCAGGGATATTTAAGCATCACGTCGTTTAATATGTATTTTTCTGGAAATAATGAGAATTATACGGCGGTTGTAGATTATCACTATATTGCTAATTAGGGAGGATAAAATGCGAAGGTTATATACAATTATAATTGCGTCGGTAATGATTATTTTGATGATAGCGGGCGGAATAGTCAGATCTACGTATGAGTGTCTTGAGGACAAAGGTGATATATTATCCGGTG
>CAJOOB010000104.1 GCA_905236025.1 uncultured Lachnospiraceae bacterium | reverse complement strand
TCCAAATGCCGGCAACAAGATTGCTTATCTTATCGAAAAAGGTATTTGCGGTACTGCGCTTGAAGATATTATGAAAAAGGCGCAGGAAGAAAGAGATAAGGGAAATATAATCCTTGTATCCAAGATGAATAAAAACAAGAAGTTCCAAAAAGAACAGCTTAATCAAAACGGATACACACAGATTGAAGAATTCTACAAAGACCCAATCAAATAGGGTTAAAGCACTTAAATTATAAAGGAAGGACATGCCAAATTGGCAGGTGGCAGAGATGATGCAGTCACGTACACATACCTGCGGTGAGCTTCGTATTGAAGATGCGGGCAAGCAGGTAACATTAGTAGGATGGATGGAAAATTTAAGAGAGGTTGGTGCAAACCTTGGTTTCGTGGTTTTGAGAGACTTTTACGGAACAACACAGCTTGTTATTGAAACAGAAGAGATGATGGCTGTGGTTAAGGAACTTAACAAAGAATCAACCATTTCCATTACAGGACTTGTAAGAGAAAGAAGTAATAAGAATACAAAAATTCCAACGGGTGAAATCGAAGTTGTTCCTGAAAATATCAAGGTTCTTGGGCGTTGCCGCTACAACGAGCTTCCGTTTGAGATTAATCACAGCCGCAGCGCAGATGAAACAGCACGTCTTAAATACAGATACTTAGACCTTCGTAACCCGGCGGTTAAAGATAATATCATTCTTCGTTGTAATGTTGTTGCAGCTCTTCGTAAAGCAATGACTGAGCACGGATTTATGGAGATTACAACACCAATCCTTACGGCCTCTTCTCCTGAAGGCGCAAGAGATTACCTTGTACCCGCAAGAAAGCATCCGGGCAAGTTTTACGCTTTGCCGCAGGCTCCTCAACAGTTTAAGCAGCTTTTAATGACAGCCGGCTTTGACCGTTATTTCCAGATTGCACCATGCTTCAGAGATGAGGATGCAAGAGGAGACAGAAGCCCGGGAGAATTTTATCAGCTTGATATGGAAATGGCATTTGCTTCACAGGAAGATGTTTTTGCAATCTGTGAAGATGTACTTCCTCCAATCTTTGCAAAATACGGAAAGTATAACAGAGCTTCATCCACTCCTTTCATGCGTATTCCGTATACCGAAGCAATGGAAAAATATGGTACGGATAAGCCGGACCTTCGTATTGATTTGACGGTTAAGGATGTTACAGACGTCTTTTCAAATTGCGGCTTTGAACCGTTTAATGCACCTTGCATCAAGGCGGTTGTTGTTTCTGACTTTAAGGAAAGCCGTAAATTTATTGATAAGACTTTGGCCGATGTCGAAGTTGTTGCAGGAAACAAAGGTTACTGGTTCAGAATAGATGAAAACGGTGAAGTTGTTGGCGGTATTTCAAAGTTTGTCGCACCAAAGAAGGATGAGGTTGTAAGTAAACTTAACCTTAAGGCGGGTGACCTTGTGGTACTTTCCGCAGGCGAAAAAAATGCAGCCGTTAAGACTGCCGGCGTAATGGTTAAAACCTTCGGTGAAGCGTGCGATGGCCACATGGACAAAGAACAGTATGCGTTTTGCTGGATTGTTGACTTCCCAATGTATGAAATCGGTGAAGAATCAGGCGAACTCGAATTCTGTCATAATCCTTTCTCAATGCCTTCAGGCGGTTTAGAAACCTTACTTAAGGCTGAAAGAGGAGAGATTGATCCGCTTTCAATTAACGCAGACCAGTATGACCTTGTTTGTAACGGAATAGAGCTTTCTTCCGGAGCTGTAAGAAATCATGATCCTGAGATTATGGTTAAAGCCTTTGAAATGGTTAAGCTTGGTGAGGATGACGTTAAGGCTAAGTTCCCTGCAATGTACAACGCTTTCTGTTACGGTGCACCACCTCATGCAGGTATTGCTCCGGGTGTTGACAGAATGGTTATGCTTCTTGCGGGAGAAGATTCTATTCGTGAAATTATTCCGTTTCCGATGAACAAGAGTGCTCAGGATATTATGATGGGTGCTCCTTCTGAGGTTACAGAACGTCAGTTACAGGAATTGCATATAAGAACTGTTACTGAAGAGTAAATTTTAACATTGGACGGTTTTACAGATTGGAGAGAATTATGAGAAAGTTTTACAACCTTTTAAGTGTAACTTCTGCCATGTTTGTTTTGGCAGTATTTGCGTTTTTGGTAATGTTTGTGGATGTTGATCCCACAATAAGCGCAAATTACTGGGAAGGAGATAATGTTTACATTTGTTATCTCGAAGCAATGGT
>CAJOOB010000103.1 GCA_905236025.1 uncultured Lachnospiraceae bacterium | reverse complement strand
CCGGAAGCCTTACAAGGAATGACTGCGCAAGCCCCTGGAACATAACAAAAAGTGATTTTGAATGTCCGTTAAAATATCCCATAAAACTAAACAAAATTGCCGTCACCACAGATTCAATCGCAAAACCTCTAAGGAATTCATACGCTCTTGTAATAACCGCTTCGTCATTTGTGAATAATGACGCAACAAAATCACCCTTAAAGAATACCAAAACAAAGACAAACGCTCCAATAAAAGCACCAATCTCCATTCCGCAAAGCATTGCTTTCTTTGCCCTTCTCTCCTTTCCGGCACCTACATTTTGAGCAACGAAGGAAGACATGGACTGCATAATTGCAGCGGGTATTAACATTACAAAGGCCTGTATCTTTTGTGCAACCCCGTATCCGGAAGAAGCATCAACACCAAGTCTGTTTATAAACGCGCACAAAGCAAGGAAAGTAACATTGGTAAGTACCTCCTGAAGCGCAAGAGGTGCGCCGATAGAAACAAATTTTCCAATTTCATTTGAAAATCTGAAATCATGCCTCGTTATTACAAACGGTAACTGTCTGTGCATAATGATTATAATTGATAATATAACACTCACTGCCTGTGCAATAATTGTTGCAATTGCAGCACCGGCAACGTTCATATTAAGAACCGCAACCAAGAGTAAATCGAGCAAAATATTTGTAACACACGCGATGGCCACAAATATAAGCGGCAGGTTCGAATCACCAAGTCCCCTGAAAATTGAGCTTATAAAATTGTAAAACATTACAAAAATAAAGCCGAAGCCGCATATACGTATATAAAGTGCGGTTAATTCAAGTGCTTCACTCGGTGCCTGCATCAAAACGGCGATTGGCCTTGCAAATACTACAAGTACAACCGAAATTACCAAAGATAAAACCGCAAAGAAACATACGGCGCTGCCAATTAATTTTCCGATTCTTTCAGGTTTCTTCTCACCAAGATATTTACCGATAAGAACCGTCACGGCAGTGGTTAAAGCCGCCGCCGTAAAGGTAAAAAGATTCAAAATGCTGCTGCCTGTAGATACGCCCGAAATCCCCTCTTTGGTACCAAACTTACCCACAATAAGAAGATCGACCGCACTGTACATTGCCTGCAAAATAAGTGCCCCTAAAATCGGGAACATAAACCCTGTTAATTTCTTAAAAATACTACCCGTTGTAAAGTCCTGTTTACTGTTCATTTATAATGTTTCAGGCTCCTCGTAAGCCACCCCGAAAGTATCAACGGTAACAGCCTTCATTACCTGATCCTCTAACGGTCTGTCATTCCAATCTGTTCTTGTTTCGGCTATTTTATTTACGGTATCCATACCCTCAATAACTTTGCCAAAGGCTGCATACGCACCATCCAAATGCGGAGCATCCTTGTGCATAACGAAAAACTGTGAACCTGCAGAGTCCGGATGCGCTGAACGCGCCATTGAAAGAACACCTGCGGTATGCTTTAACTCATTCTTAAAGCCGTTTTGTGAAAATTCACCCTTAATATCATATCCCGGGCCGCCAATACCAACGCCTTCAGGATCTCCGCCCTGAATCATGAAACCCTTAATTACTCTGTGAAAAATAAGGCCGTCATAAAAGTTATGATTTATAAGTGAAATAAAGTTTTTAACAGTATTGGGAGCTACTTCGGGATATAATTCCGCTTTAAATGTGCTACCATCTGCCATTTCAAATGTAACAATCGGATTTTGTGCCATTTTTCTCTCCTTTAAATGTATTTTACTTAAAAAAAGTATGGTCCCTATTATAGCCCATACTTTTTAAAGTTTCAAGAAAAAACTATATTGCCTCAATTTTCAATGGCTTTCTGCCTGAGATAATTTCCATTTTCTTATCCAAAACCGCTGCCATTTCCGCACATTCAAGCAGCTCTCTGTCAATAATCTCCGGAAATTCCACATCTTTTTTGTATCGAATCTTATGCTCCGTTGTTGCCCACCAGTCCATTGAAATTGTTCTAAACTGAACCTCAACCTTCATAAGCTTTGTGCTGTTATGTAAGAATATCGGGGTTTCAACAATAAGATGCAAGCTTCTGTATCCGTTTGGCTTTGGATTCTGGATGTAATCCTTCTCCTGCAAAAGCTTAATATCATCCTGTCTTAAAAAAGCTTCCGAAAGCATGTAAATATCTGAAGGGAAAGCAGTAATAACTCTTACTCCCGCAATATCATTAAGATTCTTTTCAATGCTTTCAACACTGAACGAAAAATCCCTTCTAAGCATCTTGTCAACAATACTTGCAGGTGATTTAAGTCTTGATTTAATGCTTTCAATAGGATTCATGTCATACTTAAGAGAAAGTTCTTCGTCCAGAACCTTAAATTTTGTCTCAACTTCCATAATGGCACATCTGTAATACGACATAAGCTCCCTAAAGTCCAATGCATTTTGTTTAATCCACTCTTCCGGGTCCTCATCCTTCATATGTTCCAAAAAACGGGTACGTATGGCGTCTTCCCATAATCCGTTTAATTCTTCGTTAATCTTCTCCATACAAAACCTTCTTCCTGTCAATCATTTCGTCAATTCTGTCAATATACTGTGCAACTTCCTTAACATTTTCACATCTTTCGATTCTGCCGCCTTCAAAAACCCTCTTACATGCAGAACCTGCGCCCAAAGCAACAATATCCTGGACTTCCTCCATGATTAACATGTTATAAATACCTTCTTTACCCGGAAGGGCGTACCCCACATTTTCCATATTGCCGGCCATGTTCTTCTGTCTGTATAAATAATAAGGCTTAAGGCCAAGTTTACTTACGTAATCACCGGTCATGTCCATAATGGCTTCATTATTTTTAAGCATGACGTCTTCATATTCTTTTTTATTTATGTTTAGTCTTGATGTACGTTTAATTGCAAGTGAGTGAATGGTTACGCTCTCCGGTTTCATCAAAAGAACCTGTTCCATAGAGTCTTTAACGTCTTCGTATGTTTCATTTGGAAGACCTACAATAAAATCCATATTTATATTGTCAAAGCCAAGTTCTCTTGCCATATAAAAAGCATCTTTAACCTGTGAAACCGTGTGTCTTCTGCCAATCAAATCAAGTGTCTTTTGCTGCATGGTCTGCGGATTTACGGATATCCTTGTAACTCCGTATTTCTTTAAAACCATCAGTTTCTCTTTTGTTATACTGTCCGGTCTCCCTGCCTCCACGGTAAATTCCTTACAATATGTAAAATCAAGCTTTTGTCTTATGTATGAAAGTAAAATCTCGAGTTCATTAGGTTCTAAGGTTGTCGGTGTACCGCCGCCAATGTATATGGAATTCATTTCTCTTTCAAAAAAATCAGATGCCACATAATCAATTTCTTTCTTTAACGCATCCAGGTAAGCCGGAACAATCTTTTTATATGCACTTATCGGATAACTTGTAAATGAACAATAAAGACAGGTCGTTGGGCAAAACGGTATTCCGATGTAAACGCTGTATCCGTTTTTTTTATTTATTGAATCAATAATTTTCTTCTCTCTGTGAGCAATTAAAAGGCTTAATTCAATCTTTTTATCATCCGGTCTGTATGTCTCTTTAAGATAATTTCTTAAAGCATCATCATCCATTGTATCAATAAGGTTTTCGGCAATCTTAACGGGACGTATTCCTGTAAGCGTTCCCCACGGCAAAGTCTTATCTGTAAGCTTTGTCAATAAACCGTACATAAGAAGCTTTATCTTATTTTTTGAGTCTTTCCTGTCAGAAAAATCAACCTTTGCACTGTCTTTTAAGACTGATTCGTCTTTTATAAGGGTAACGAAAACATTATCATCCTCACCGTCATACAAAAACTTAACATCAGCTCTTAAAATTATATTTGCTTCTTCTTTTTTTGAATCTTTTATCCCTGCTCTTTCGTATGCAGAACCGCCTCCCGCATATATATCCACCGGTATATTGGGGAAAAAGGCCATTAAAAGCGTCTGCATATCGTATTCAAAATTATGCTCGTTTATATAAAGGCTGATTCTCGCATTTTTATTATACGCAGCCATATTTTCAGACATCATAACTGTAATTTAACCTCTCTGTGGCAATGTTTGTAGGTCTTCCGTGTCCCGGATAAACCCTTATCTTACCATCCAAAGTAAGCAGTTTTGCAATTGATTCTTGAATTAATCTTGGATTACCCGTTGGCAGATCCGTTCTTCCATATGTACCGGCAAACATTGTATCTCCGGAAAAAAGATCACATCCAATCAAATAACACACGCTTCCCACGGTATGTCCCGGTGTTTCAATCACCTTAACGGGGAAATCACCAATTTGTAAGGAAACTCCGTCAAAAAGATAAGTATCCGCCAAAACTTCCAGCGGAAATCCCACTCCTTCAAGGCTCATGTTCATATCAGGAGTCTTAAGCAGTTCTTTTTCCTTTGCACCGGCATACACAGGCATTTTATATTTCTTTTTCAAATCATTAACTGCACCGATATGGTCAAAATGGCCGTGTGTAAGTAAAATCGCCACGGGAGTAAGCGACTCGTTCGAAATATAATTACCAATAACCGCCGCTCCGTCCGCAGGATCAATGATTATACATTCTTTTTTATCATTTGAAATTATATAACAGTTTGTGGCGATGGGCCCCAAAACCAGATTTTTTATATTCATACTAGTTCTTATTTCTTTCAATATCAATTACACTCTCAACATTACGAAGCAGTGAAACAACACGGCTTAATTCCTTCTTGCCTCCAATAAGGAAGGTCATACCGATTGTGGCAATACCTTGCTTTGATGTACGTGAATTAATAGAACGCACGTCAATTTCCTTATCCGTAAGAATCCTTGTAATATCAGCAATAAGACCTGTACGGTTGTTTGCATAAATTGTGATTTCTGCAAGGAATTTCTCGTTTGCTTCTTCTTCGCTTGCTTGCCACTCTGCATCAATAAGCCTTACTTTATCATATTCAGGGAGATTAATTACATTTATACAATCCGTTCTGTGGATTGAAACGCCTCTTCCTCTTGTAACAAAGCCCACAATTTCATCGCCCGGCACCGGATTACAGCATTTAGAGTATCTGACTGAAATATCATGAACACCCTTAACAATAATGCCGCCCTTATTCTTAACTTCAATCTTTTTATCGCCGGATTCCGCAATATTGTCAAGAATCTGCTGGTCTGTGACGTTCTTCTTATTCTTCTTTTCATATTCTTCATAAAGCCTGTTTATGATCTGGCCTTCTTTAAAATCACCGTGGCCAATGCCGGCAAGCATTGAATTCCAGTCTTTTAAGCTGTATTTATAAAGAATCTTTTCAAGTATATCAGGCTTTGTCAAGTCTGAAAGCGTAATTGCCTTTGCCTTACAGTATTTTTCAACAAGTTCACGGCCTCTTGCAACGTTTTCTTCCTTAAACTCCGTCTTAAACCACTGATTAATCTTGTTTTTAGCCTGGGTTGATTTAACAATGTTGAGCCAGTCTCTGCTTGGGCCCTTGGAGTTTTGTGAGGTAATTACCTCAATTCTGTCGCCGTTTTGCAATTTATAGTCGATATTTACAAGTTTACCGTTAACCTTTGCGCCAACCATTCTGTTACCAACGGCACTGTGAATACTGTACGCAAAATCGACAGGTGTAGAGCCTGCAGGGAGGTTTTTAACATCACCTGTAGGAGTAAATACATATACTTCGTCAGAGAAAAGGTCAAGGTCATTCTTAAGAAGACTCATGAATTCCTTATTATCCGACATATCCTGCTGCCACTCAAGAATCTGACGTAACCACGAAAGCTTTTCTTCTTCCTTTTGGCTCATGCTTGCGCCCGTAGCGTTCTCCTTATACTTCCAATGCGCAGCAATACCAAATTCAGCGGTTTTATGCATTTCGTAAGTACGGATCTGTACCTCGAAAGGCCTTCCCTGATGGCTTATAAGCGTTGTATGTAAGGACTGATACATGTTAGCCTTTGGCATGGCAATATAGTCCTTAAATCTTCCCTGTATCGGTTTATATTCTTCGTGGATGGCACCAAGCGCTGCGTAACAGTCCTTGACATCAGAAACCACAACACGAACGGCAAAAATATCATAAATCTGATCAAAAGTCTTATGCTGGTTGACCATCTTTTTGTAAATACTGAAGATATGCTTCATTCTTCCGTATACTTCAGCCTCAATACCGGCTTCGGTAACCAGTTTTTTAACCTCATCAACAAGGTTCTTGATTCTTTCCCCGCCCGTTGAAATAAGGTTATTTCTGTATTCCAAAATTTCATTGTATTTTTCCGGCTCTAGATACTTTAAGGAAAGATCGTCGAGTTCAATTTTTAAACGCGAAATACCAAGCCTGTTGGCAATCGGAGCATAAATGTCCATTGTCTCACGGGCTTTTTCGTACTGTTTTTCCGTACTCATATATTCAAGAGTACGCAAATTATGCAAACGGTCGGAAAGCTTAATAAGAATGACTCTTATATCCTTTGCCATTGCCAAAAACATCTTACGGAGGTTTTCCGCCTGAATTTCAACCTTATCCTTTGAATATGACAACTGAGTAAGTTTTGTTACACCATCGACCAAAAGTGCAACTTCATCACCGAATTCTTTTTTAATATCATCCAAGGTTGTATCCGTATCTTCCACGATATCGTGTAAAATACCGGCAATAATACTCTCTTTATCGAGTTCAAGTTCCGCCAAAATAATTGCCACGGAAACAGGATGAATAATGTATGGCTCACCTGATCTTCTTTTTTGATCCTTATGTGCGGCAAATGCCATGTCATAAGCCTTTTTAATATCCCCAAAATCCGTTGCCGGGTGATACTTTTTAATCGTCTCAATAAGCCGGTTGTAAAGGACCTCGGAGTCTTCATAATCCTTGGGGTCTTTGACGACTGTAGTATTATTGATTTGTATTTTGTCTTCAAGTTTGTCTGTTATATCAATTTTTTCAGCCACAAAAACTCCTTTCATATGCAAAAACCTTTATAAGGTTACACACCAAACACGAACACTGTCTATTAATTTCCCGGATAACAAATAACCGTTTCAACTCTCATACCGTCAAGTTTCTTACGGCCTTCTAATCCTGCAAGTTCCATTAAGCATACACAACCCACAACTTCACCGCCAAGTTCTTTTACAAGCTTAACCGCAGCATCTACCGTGCCGCCCGTTGCAAGTAAATCATCTACAATAAGAGCCTTCTGCCCAGGTTTAATTGCATCCTTATGAATTTCCATAACGGCTGTACCGTATTCAAGCGCATATTCCACAGAAACGGTTTCTCTTGGGAGTTTACCCTTCTTACGAACTAAAACGAAAGGCTTGTGATTATGGTATGCAATTGGTGTACCAAAGATGAATCCTCTTGATTCAAGGCCCACAACAACGTCATAATCCAAATCCTTAATCTTTTCTTCCATTAAATCTATTGCAAGCTGTAAGCCGTCTGCATCCTGCAAAACGCTTGTAATATCTCTGAAAATTATTCCTTTTTCCGGGAAATCCGGAATACTTGTTACGTAATCTTCGATCTTTTTCATTGTAATCTCCAATCTTTATATAGTTTTATATGATTAATGTCTTCTGCCTTCCCAAACCTTTTCCAAATAAAGGATGGCATCAAAAACATTTTCAGGTCTTGTTTCTTCAAGTAAAACGTGTATATACGGCTTATTAATCTTAATCCAGTTAAGTATTAAATCATAATCCAACAGGCCGTCACCCGTTATACATTGCTTAATACTTCCGCTTTTTTCAACAATAAAGTCCTTAGAATGAATACATGCAATCTCTTTTCCAAGTATATCAAACACAGAGTTAATCACTTCGTTTTGCTGCATATAATTATCACTCGTAATAAGGTTTACAGGATCAAAGATAATCTGTAAGTTTGGTGAATTGATTGCATCAAGTACGTATCTTGCACGCTCTGCATTTGAAACAATGTGAGTAGCAACCGGCTCGATAGCCACAATTACGCCCATCTTTTCAGCATAATCAACCACTTCTCTTAAGTTATTGACAAATATATCAAGCGCTTCTTTTGAATGATTTGCTTCTTCAAACTTATATTCCGAATTAACCGCACCTGTTTCCGTTCCAACCATACCGCAGCCAAGAAGTGAAGCAAATCTGATATGTGCCTTATATATCTCCATTGTATTTTTTAAATTTTCCGGATTTGGATCTGCCAGATTATAATAACATCCAAGTACCGAAACATCCACGCCGGCATCTGCAAAAAGCCTCTTTAAATACAGCGCAAATCCGGGTGTCATGGCTGAAACATCCGTATGAACATTTGTAATGGACTTTGGAAGTGCAAGCTGGCACGCCTTAAATCCCTTATTTGCAATATTTGTAACGAGTTGCTCAATTGGAACATGCTCCATATCATGAGCTCTTATACCTATCTGCATATAAACTCCAATTCATAAATAATTTCGCTTATCTAACTATAATAGCACACTAAGTGGTATCATTCAACGAATTTTACCTCTCTTATCATTAGCTGTGCGGACTCATTTCCTCTAAAATCATTTACCGAAAGTTCAAAGGCTGCAGCAAGCTTAATCCCTGATTCTTGGCCTCGTAAGGAAAGATTAAGACGGTCTTCTCCGTATATCCTTAAAATCTCACTCTTAATTTCATCCGCTCTTTTAAACATAACAGCGCGAAGGGTGTATCCTGTATCGTCACAAAGTTCCATACTTACGGAAGAAAAATCCTTCCCAATAAACCTAAGTGACTTTAAAGTGATATCTTTTTGCATAAAAAGAGGTGACTCATTTCCTTCTCCGTACGGCTCCATTCTATCAATATCGTGACATAACGAAACCGTAACGTGATTAAACGGAAGCTGCATATCTGCAAGGATTTCCTTAACCGGTTCCTTTGGCATGTTTGTATCTTTATTAACCGCTTCCCTGAAATTATTAACATCCTCCATTGTATTAAAAGAAAAGCCCGCAGCCATCTCGTGCCCGCCGTATTTTGAAAAATACTCTCCGTGAAGCGTCATATCTTCAATCATATTATACCCTTTAACAGATCGACCCGAGCCCTTATACCCGTTTTCCGAATCAGTGATTGCATAAATCGGCTTATTATACCTTTCCACAAGTTTAGAAGCCACAATACCAATTACGCCTTCATGTACAGAAGGTATATAAACAACCAAAATAGCATCATCAGACGAATCACAGATTTCAACGCCTTTTTTATATGCTTCTTCGGTCATTCCTTTTCTTTGATTGTTAAGGTCACAAAGTTTAAGTGCCAAAGTCTGCGCGGTTTCCGGCTCCTTTGCATCCAAAAGCCCAAATCCCAAATCAGCGCTTTTAAGCCTTCCGGCCGCATTAAGACAAGGCGCAATACCAAAGCCCACATTATAACTGTTAATTGTGTCAATATTTAAAGACTGCTCTTTAATTAGCGCCCCAAGTCCAAGATTATCCGTTGTTTTAATGAGACTTAAGCCCTTTTTAATAAGCTTTCTGTTTTCGCCGTAAACCGGCATAACATCCGCAATTGTGGCTATCATCTGGATAATTGTGTATTCATCTTCTCTTGCCTTAAACTGTAAAATACTTTCTCTTGACGGTACAGAAATATCTGTATTGTTAACGCCATATAAAACCTGTGCAAGGCGGTATGCAATAACGGTTCCGCAAATCTCTCTGTACGGATACTCCGAGTCAGCTAACTTTTGGTCCACAACCGCATCGCAGGAAGGGATGATGTATTTCTTTTCATCCCCGACCATTTCAAAGGAAATCTCGTGGTGATCGGTAACAATATATGTAAGACCTGCGGCCTTTGCAACCTTTGCCTGTTCCATTGACTTAATGCCGTTATCACAGGTGATAATTGTGTCCACACCGTCTTCAATTGCTTTATTTACGATATTTACGTTAATACCGTAGCCATCGACAAATCGGTGCGGTATTTTAAAATCAACGATTCCGCCCGCATCGCGGATGATATTAACCAAAATATAAGTTGAGCAGATACCGTCAACGTCATAGTCCCCGACAACCCTGATTTTCTTTCCTTCACTTATCTTCTTTCTTAAAATATCCGCTGCTTTTTCAATGTCTTTAAGTTTAAGCACGGTATTTATATCAACGGGAGTGTAAGAATCACTTAAATAATCGCTAAAATCCTCCTCCTTAACATTCCTGTTAATAAGTAACTTTGCTAAAACCGGACTGATGCCGTATTTTAAGCCAAGGTCGTTAAAATTCCCTTTTTTATTTTTTATCTTCCAAACAGTCTGCATATCTTCACCTTTAAAAAATATTTGGCTTAATTCTACAACAAATCCCTGTTTCTTTCAATAAAAAAGCCCCGGGCAATGTATGCCCGGAGCCTTAAAATTTTATTTATTCTTCGTACTTTTTCTTTGACATTAAGTACCACAAAGCACCTGTAATAAATACAGATGAGTAAGCACCGCAAATTACACCGACACTAAGAGGCACGGTAAATTCACGCATTGTGGATACGCCAAGAACAGAAAGCATGAATACCATTATGAAAGTTGTGAAGGTTGTATAAATTGAACGAGTAAGAGTCTGAGTAATACTCTTGTTTACAAGTTCCTTTAAGTCGCCCTTCTTCTTGTCATAATACTTTAAGTTCTCTCTGATTCTGTCGAAAATAACGATTGTTGCATTGATCGAGTAACCAAGGAGAGTAAGCATACAAGCAATAAATGTATTTCCAACGCTTATCCATGAGAATACGTAGAACATAAATACAATAGCCACATCATGAATAAGTGCAATTACAGCACTTGCAGCGAACTTCATGTTTCTGAATCTGATGAAGATGTAAATAAGCATGCAGATAACGGCAATGATAACCGCAATAATAGCATCTTTTCTCATTTCTTTACCGACTGTTGCACTGATTGTAGCAACTTCGAACGAAGCTTCTTCAGCGCCGTACTCTGAAACAAGGAGAGTCTTGATTTCCTCAACCTGTGCTTCCGTAAGTGTTGTTGTACGGATATTTAATGTATCATTATCAACAAGATTAACTGAAATATTGTCAGTTCCGGCAATTTCAGCATATGCATCCTTAATCTCCGAATTAAACTTATTAACGCTCATGCCGTCTTCAAAGTCAACGGAAATCGATGTACCGCCCGCAAATTCAACGCTGTAATTAAGAATTGAATCTCTGTCTCCGATTACACCATTATTGCTGAGTACCGCTGTAACAATACCGGCAACTAAAATAATTGCAGGAATTGCAAATGTAACCTTAACATGCTTAAGAAAATCAATTGTCTTTTTCTGCTTATCCTTACCGTAGAACTTTGGATCGCTTACTCCAAGATTGTAGAAGATGTTCATCATAAATCTTGAGAAAATGAGCGCATTGAAAAGCGTAAGGACAATACCAATAAGAAGCGTCTCGGCAAAACCCTTAACAGTACCTGTGCTTAATGCAATAAGAACAAGACCTGCAATAAAGGTTGTGATATTACCGTCAACGATTGCTGCTGTTGACTTCTTAAAGCCGACATTTATAGCTTCTTTTACGGAAAGACCGTTAGCAAGCTCTTCTCTTATACGGGCATAAATAATAATGTTTGAATCCACGGCCATACCGATTGAAAGGACAATACCCGCAATACCCGGTAAGGTAAGTGTTAAGTCAAATGCGTTAAGTACGAGGAGTTCAAGGATTGCGTATAAAACAAGTGAGATACCTGCAACAATACCCGGAATTCTGTACATTACAATCATGAAAATAATTACAATGATAAGACCAATAAGACCTGCAAGAAGTGAGCTTGCAATGGCCGTATCACCAAGCTTTGCGCCAATAACGTTAGAGCTGATTGATTCAAGCTCAACGCTGAGTGAACCGATTCTGATCATTGAAGCAAGTTCTTCTGCTGCTTCATATGATTCCTGACCTGTGATTACACACTGGCCATTGGAAATAACTGCCTGAATGTATGGGGACTGAAGAAGTTCACCGTCATATACAATTGACAATGTATCTCCGTAATAATCAGATGTTACCTGCGCAAGGATTTCAGTTCCCTCATCTGTAAACTGAAGCTTTACAACATACTGTGTCGCACCCGTTGTGCTGTCTGTCTGAATTGCAGCCTGAGCATCTTCAATATCATCACCCTCAAGCCATACTGTTTCTCCGTCCTCGCCGTAATCCGTAACAAGTTGAAGAGAACCCGGAGAACCAAGTGTCTCTGTTACTTCTTCCGCATCATCTTCACCCGGAATTTCTACAACGACTCTGTCGTCACCCTCTGAATATACGGCAGATTCAGCAGAATAAATCTCTGCTCTCTTGTAAAGCTTATTGATTGTATCCTGTAATTCTTCTGATGTAGGAGTATCTCCCACAACCTGATACGTAATACTTACGCCACCTTCAAGGTCAAGACCGAGCTTAATATTCTTTGCACTACCAAGTGAAGAATATTTGCTGTCTGTCCAAATACCCATACCAACGCCAAAAGCACTTACCAAGCCCAAAGCAGCAATGAGTATTAAGGTTACAACAAGCAATACAATACTTTTTGTCTTGTTTAACTTCATTTCCCTTTTCCATTGCAGTTTTATACTGCACGCCTTTCTGTTTTATTACTGTTAATCCAAACTCTGATTATCTTACAGCCTGCGCTAAAACTTCTGCGTCCACGCTGTTGACTTTTTTATAATCCGATTCGCCGGCAAGTGCCGCCTTAATCATAATGGCACATTCAATACGCTTACGCTGCATTTCGCAACCAATATCATATGCGTCTGTTATGGTGCCGTGGAAATTATATGAATTTGCAGCACATCCGCCTGAACAGTAGTATTTTGCAAAACACTCCCTGCACTTTGGCTTTGCGTATACGTTACAGCATTTAAATTCATCCACAAGGTCAGTATTTTCAATGCCTGTATCCACAGTACCAAGCTTAAATTCTTCATTTCCGACAAACTGATGACAAGGATATAAATCTCCCCAAGGTGTAACCGCAAGATATTCCGTACCGCTGCCACAGCCTGAAAGCCTCTTGTATACACAAGGTCCCTGCTCAAGATCAATCATAAAGTGGAAGAAAGTAAAACCTCTTCCTTCCTTGCTTCTCTTTATGTATTCCTTTGCAAGCCTGTCATATTCTTCAAGGATTATTGGTACATCCTCTTCTTTTATTGCATAATCCTCTGTAGGAGAACTTACAACCGGTTCCATTGACATATTGTCAAAGCCAAGACCCGCATAATGCAAAACATCATTTGAAAAATCAAGATTGTGGTGTGTAAAAGTACCTCTTATGTAGTAACTTAAATCACCTCTTCGTTTTGCAAACTCCTGAAACTTTGGAACAATAACGTCATAACTGCTCTTATCGCTTCCTCTAAACGGGCGCATTCTGTCGTTAACCTCTTTTCTTCCGTCAAGAGAAAGAACGACATTTGCCATCTCTTTATTGCAAAAATCCATTATTTCGTCATTTAAAAGAGTGCCGTTTGTTGTAAGCGTGAATCTGAAGTTCTTGTTAGCTTCTTTTTCTCTGCTTCTTCCGTATTCCACAAGCTGTTTTACAACCTTCCAGTTCATGGTCGGCTCGCCGCCAAAAAAGTCCACCTCAAGATTTCTTCTGCTACCTGAGTTTTCTATCAAAAAGTCAAGAGCCTTCTTACCCACATCAAAGCTCATAAGAGCTCTTCTGCCGTGATATTCTCCTTCTTCCGCAAAACAGTATTTGCAGCCAAGATTACAATCATGTGCAATGTGTAAGCAAAGCGCCTTAACAACTGTCTTTCGTTTCTTAAAATTCGTTATACTTCGCTCATATATATCCTTTGCGTATAACTGACCGCCTTCGATAAGTTCCGCAATTTCGTCAATTGCTTCTTCAATATCTTCTTTCCTGTAAGAAGATAAAATCTTTTCAACATGTTTAGGCAGATCAAGATCTATAAGGAAATCGTTTTCCGGCTTTTTATCACCGTCTGCATTTTCCTTAAGGACATCCCGGACACCGTCCTTTAAAAACATAAGATTCTTAACCTGTGTTTTGTCTCTTCCGTCAAATAAAGGAATGATATCATATACGATATCATCGGTAACATGTACAGCTCCACTGTCTACGTCAAGGATAATATTGAATCCGTTGTTCTTATACTGATGAACCACGAATATATTCTCCTTTCAACAAGCTTATTAAATCTCTGTCACAATTGTATAGGCAGCGGTTTTGCCGCTGCCTACAGACTGATCTTATTTTTCAGTTAATAAGCTATTTTGTCTTCTTATTTTCACAGCTCTGATTGCCGACTGTACATGAAGTCTTGCAAGCAGACTGGCATGATGTCTGGCATTCGCCACAGCCGCCGTTTGTCATGGAATCTTTAAGGGATCTTGTGTTTAAAGTCTTAACGTGTTTCATTGTATTCTCCTTTTTCCCGATTCGTTCGGTTGTTTATTTGTATGAAAGCCACCTGACACACAGCCAAACAGCCTCGTTAATTATAGCATATTAAAAGTATATTTCAAGATTTTTTATGGTACGTACAAACTCACATAAACTTAAGAATTTCCGACGGAGAGTCCACTAAGACAGAAGCTTTGTGATTAATTAACTCTTCCTTACTTCCGTATCCGTAAGTAACACCCACAGAAAATACACCCGTTTCAAAAGCAGCGTCCATATCATACTTTGTATCGCCAATCATGATTGCACTTTTTTCATCAATATCGTCAAAATCCGCAAGTGCTCTTTTAATATAAATATCCTTTGTTGGACTTATATCCTTTTCGGAAGGACCGTAAATACCATTTAAATACTTATAAAAATCAAAATGTTTTGCAATCATCTCCGCCATATTTACAGGCTTTGAAGTACAAAGAACAATCTTTTTATCGTTCTCATGCAAAGTCTTTAAAACATCCATAATACCGTCAAACAACGGTGCATCAAAAATACCGTTTTTAGTGTAATATTCTCTGTAATACTTAACGCCAAGTTTTGCATCTTTATCAGAGAGACCATAAAACTTTGTAAAAGAATCATATAAAGGCGGCCCGATAAACCGCATGACATTTTCCTTTGTTTCATTAATCCCAAGCAAAGAAAGCGCATGAATTACAGACCTTGTAATCCCAAACTCAGACTGTGTAACAGTTCCGTCAAGGTCAAACAGCCACAATTTATACATGAAAAACTCCAATCAAATCTAATCTAACTTCTTTAAGGCCGCACGAAGCAGGTGTTTAGCCAAAACAGATGTGGTAACTGAGCCCACACCGCCCGGAACCGGCGTAATAACGGAAGCTTTTTTTGATACCTCGTCAAAATCAACATCTCCGCATAAATTACCATCTTTATCAACGTTTATTCCAACATCAATCACAACCGCACCTTCAGAAACAAAGGAAGCCTTAACCATCTTAGGTACGCCCGCGGCAGCAACCAAAATCTCCGCGCGTTTGCATTCTTCTTCCATATTCACGGTCTTTGTATGGCAAATTGTAACGGTTGCGTTTTTCTTAAGTAAAAGCAGACTCACCGGTTTCCCAATCACCGTACTTCTGCCGATTACGCAGACTCTCTTACCGGTAATATCAATCCCCGCAAAATCTAAAAGTTCAACCACCGCTTCTGCAGTACAAGGCGCAAAACCCGAATCATCCCCTGCGTACACCAAAGCCATGTTGATTGGCGAAATACCGTCTAAATCCTTATTTTCATCAATTCTTCTTTCAATTTCCTTTTCGTCAATCTGCTTTGGCAGGGGCTTAAACATCAAAATACCGTCAATTTCCAGGTTTTCGTTAATCTTATCAAATTCCTTAATAAAATCATCATTTGAAATATCAGCTTCAAACTTAAATAATTCATATGAAAAACCAAGCTTTTCACATTTTTTTATTACGCCTCTTTCATACGCAATATCATCACCGCGCTCACCCACTCTTACAATGCCCAAAGTCACCTTTAAGTCCTTATGTTCCTGCATTGTGGCAAGAATTTCTTCATTAATTTTTTTAGCCGCGTCAACGCCCTTTAAAATCTGCATTCTAAACCTTCCTTTATGATTTAAAGTCTGTCAATAGCCACAAAATAAGCATCCGCAACAAGCGCTTCCGCTTCTTCCACGAGTTTCGTTGCCCTGTCAGCAAGCGCATCCGCAACTTCTCTGTTCTTCATGGCCTTTGTATTAATAAACACATTTAAAGATGCACCGTTAATCGCGGCTCTTAAGCACTGCAAAGCAACACCCGCATCACTTACCGCAAAACGTGTGCCAATTCTTGTAACCCTGTCAACAACCTTAATGGCGCGAATAATGGTTTCCATCATGTTAAGAGGAGCTTCGCTTGCAACAAACAACGCTTCTTCCATTATTTTTTCCCTTGCTTCAATCTCTTCTTTTGTATCTTTAGGTAAAGAATAAGCCTTTGCAAGAGGCTCAAATGCCTCCGCATCCTTATCCATATCATCAAGGAGCATTTCGGTAAGTTCAGAAAGCTCAACAATATACTCATCAATTTCCTTTTGATATTCAGCAAACTTCTTCTTGCCCGTGGTTAAAGAAAGCACCATATTACCAAGGCTTGTGCCCACTGCTGCCACAAGTCCGCATGCTCCTCCGCCTCCCGGAACAGGCTCCGAAGTACTTAAAACAGTTGTAAAATCATGAATTGTAAGATCTTTAAATGCCATAATCTCATCCTTTCTTATTCATACAATGAATAAATACCCAAACTAGCGATTAATAGGAATACCGTTAACAACAATTCCTTCGCCAAGTTCAATAACAAGACATTTCTTTCCGTCAATCACCCTTGTTTCCACAAGGTCCGTCTTATCAGAATTAACCTTAACATACACATCCGGCGTCTTAACCTCAAATTTGCTTCTTGGCGGAACAATATTGGTTGCAACAAGCTTTTCTTCGGCACCTGACTCATCAGTAAAGCGCTGCTTATATTTTGTATCAAAGTTCTCTAACTTTTCTTCACTTACGCCGCTTTTTTCAAGGACTCTCTTAACTTCTTCCTTTCCCACATATGCTGCCTCTCCATTTGACTCCTTCTTCTTTTCTTCCGCAAGGTCACGTAAGTTATCATGGATATTTTTAACTGTTTCAATATCAGACTCCGTATCCAAAACCTCTGTTACAATGTCGGTAAACGAAGCTTTTTGCACGTTTGCGGCCATCGGCACGCAACAATCAAGAAAGCCTCCTATTAAAGCGGCCTGTAATTCCCCGGTGTTCTTCGTATAAAAAAGTAACTTGTCCGTATCCGCGCTTCTGTCAGTAAATGCAGGATATAAGAAAGCAACATCCGGCGCATCCACAAAATAATCCTGTTTAAGAGTATGAATTGAATTTTGCGTTTCGTCATATCCAAGTCCCGGTTTTGAAAGTTTAAGCGGGCAAATACTGCATAAAACGTACTGATACACCTCATCCGAGGCATCATCCATACTTGTTCCGTCCGTCGCCTTGCCCGGAACGTCATACTCCTGATAAATTGCAAGAATCAAATAATTACCCAAAAAATCATATGTATCAATAATTCTGTTGTAGAATTCATCAAGGAAAGACATATCCTTTAACTCACTCTTACGCATTTTTTCCAAAAGCATGCGTCCGTTAATTAAAGACAAATCCGCATCTTCGTTGGCATCAGAAATAAATTCCATATCAAGCGTGTTTTTTCCGGCCTGACCGCTTAAACTCTTTCTGAAAATCTCAAGATATTTGTGCTTTTCCTCCTTTGGAAAGTCAAAGAAGGGCTCATCAAAAGAAAGCACCTTTTCCTTATCTGCGTTTACGTAACAGCCCGCAAGTCTTAATATATTACACTCCTCAATGGAGGCAAAAAGCCCTTTGATTTCATTAATCTCTTTTCTGTTCATAATAATCTCCTAAATATATTTAAAATGCCGTTATTTCTTTAAGTAAGCCACAACCTCACATGAATCCGTAAACGGAAACATATCAACCGGAGTTGCTTCCATACAGTTATACCCAAGCTTTTTAAAAACTTTAAGGTCATCGGCCATGGTCTTTGGGTTACACGAAATATAGACTACCATCTTTGGATTAAGTTTTGCAACAGAATCCATAAATTTTTTATCAGAGCCTGCTCTGGGCGGGTCCATAAACACAACGTCCACCTTTTCTTTGTTTAAAGCGGCAAACTTAACCATGTACTCGCCTGCTTCGGCATTAATGTATTCTGCGTTCGTAAGAGCGTTAATCTTTTTGTTAATCCCCGCATCTTTAATTGCATCCCTGTTTGTTTCAACCCCAATTACCCTCTTACACTTATCTGATGCGCAAATTCCAATCGTTCCGATTCCGCAATACGCATCAATTACTGTTTCCTTTCCCGTAAGAGCGGCATACTCAATAGCCTTACCGTATAAAGTTTCAGTCTGTACGGAATTTATCTGATAAAACGAATTTGGAGAAATCCTGAACCGCTTCCCGCAAAGTTCGTCTTCAATATAACCCTTGCCGTACAAAGTCTCGTTATACTGCCCCAAAATAAGATTCGTTTTTTTATCATTTAAGTTAAGAACAATCGTGTCGATAGCCGGGTTTTCCTTAATTATTGCCTTTACCAAATTATTTTTAGACGGAATAATTTTAGAAGAAGCCACTAAAACAAGCATAATCTGACCGGTTTTATGCGCCGTCCTGATCAAAATGTGTCGAAAAAGCCCTCTTCTTAAATCCTCATCATACACGGTGTACTTAAAAGAAGATAAAAGTCTTGTAACGGAAGCAATGATTTTATCCGCTCTTTCGTCTTCAATCATACACTCATTATTAACATCCAGAACCTCGTGAGTACCCTCTTTGTAGATACCGCCGTAAATTTTCGACTTTCTTCCCGCTAAAACCGCATGCACCTTGTTTCTGTAATGATACGGATTATCCATACCTATTATAGGCATGATTTTATTAGCGTATGCGCCAAGCTGATTACGAACCTTTTCTTCCTTAAGCCTTAAACTCTTTTGATAATCAGAATGAGAGTACGTACATCCGCCGCACTTTTTTATATATATGCAGTTTTTTTCAGTCGACTTTTCCATAATTAGCGAAAGAAAATGCAAACAGCAACACTGTTTGCATTATTCTTAATATATTCCTGTTCTTTTAAATACTACTTATGCGCTTCTATATATTTCTTTAATGCAGAATATGTTTCATCACTCAAAATGTGTTCCATATGACAGGCATCATCCTCAGCAACCACAGGATTTACGCCAAGGCTTACAAACCAATCTGTAATAACCTCATGACGGTCATACACTTTGTTTGCAATTTTAAGGCCTGATTCTGTTAAAGAAATGTACCCTTCGGGACTCACCGTAATATGTCCCTGTTCACGCAGGTTTTTCATTGCAATACTCACGCTGGATTTCTTGTATCCAAGCTTAGATGCAATATCAACCGAACGAACAACAGGCTTTTCTTTGCTAAGCATAAGAATCGATTCTAAATAATCTTCGGACGATTCGTTTTTAACCATAACATTGCTCCTTAAAATCTAAATTGTATGTACCAAACTACTAAAAATTTTAACATATATTTCAGATTTTTACAAGTTTGGGATTAGTCCGGCTAACCATTAATTTGTGCCGCAACAAGCCCTTCTTTACAATATTTTTCTCTAAGCTTAGGTTTCTCAATCTTCCCCGTCGGATTTCTTGGAATATCATCAAATATAACTTTCTTCGGGCGCTTATATCTTGGAAGATCAAGACAGAAGTTATTAAATTCTTCTTCTGACATTGACATATTTTCCTTAAGTTCAACAATTGCAAGGGTGATTTCTCCAAGGCGCTTATCCGGAGCGCCAATAACCGCAACATCCTTAACCTTGTTGTTTTGTCTTATAAAGTCTTCAATCTGGACAGGATAAATATTTTCCCCACCGGTGATAATAACATCTTTCTTTCTGTCAACAAGATAGATAAAACCGTCTTTATCTTCCATTGCCATATCACCTGTTTTAAGCCAGCCGTTTTTAAGGGATTCCTCGGTTGCCTTTTCATCTCTGTAGTAACAAAGCATAACACCCGGACCCTTTACACAAAGTTCTCCGACTTCACCCTTTGCAACAACGTTATCATCCGGATCAACAATCTTTGTCTGCCATCCGTATCCGGCTTTACCAATTGCTCCAACCTTATCCACGTTTCCAATTCCCAAATGCACACAACCGGGGCCAATTGACTCGCTTAAGCCGTAATTGGTGTCATATTCATGATTCGGGAAATATTTAAGCCATCTTTTAATAAGGCTCGGTGGTACAGGCTGAGCGCCAATGTGCATGAGCCTCCAATTTGAAAGGTCATACTCTTCAAGGTTTATTTCTCCGCTTTCAATTGAATCCAGAATATCCTGCGCCCAAGGCACAAGCAACCATACAATGGTACACTTTTCGGAATCCACCGCATTTAAAATCCATCTTGGTTTTGTGCCCTTTAAAAGCACGGCCTTACTGCACGAAATAAGGCTTCCGAACCAGTGCATTTTTGCTCCTGTATGATATAAAGGAGGAATACACAAAAATACATCATCCGAGGACTGTTTGTGGTGATTTTGTTCAACCTTTGCAGAATGTGAAAGGCTTCTGTGAGCATGCAAAATCGCTTTTGGAAAGCCTGTTGTACCCGATGAAAAATAAATTACCGCATCATCTTCATCAGTAAGCTTTATATTTGGTGAATCAGTTGAACAATAAGTAATCAGTTTATTGTAACTTTCTGAGAAAGTAGGACACTGATCACCCACAAAGAATTTGTATTTAACTTTAGGGATGGCATTACAAATGTTTTCAATTCTTCCAATAAATTCCGGACCAAAGACCAAGACATCACTGTCAGAAAGTTCAAGGCAGTACTTAATTTCATCGGATGTATATCTGAAGTTAAGCGGTACGGCAATGGCACCGGTTTTAAGTATACCAAAATATATCGGCAGCCACTCTAATGAGTTCATTAAGAGTATGGCCACTCTGTCTCCCTTGTTGATACCTCTTGATAAAAGCAGATTTGCAAACCTGTTTGCAAGCTTATCAAATTCACCCCAGGTTATTTCTCTTCTCCCATTTACATTAGAGCCCTGCTCAATAAGTGAATAATCCTTCCAGGTAACATTATTTTTTTCGTCCGGATCCGGATTAATTTCAACCAAAGCCGTCTCATTTGCGGCAATTTTTGCATTACGCTCAAGTAACTCAAATATAGGCATTACAATTCTCTTTTCGTTATTATTTAATATAATGATTCCTGATCCAAAATTTCAAGACCGGTCTTTGCAAGAGCTTTTTCAGCAGCTTCAGTGTCTGTCACTCTGAAAATCATATATGGGGCTTTTGAATTTTTGCCGCCCGGTGTTGCATACATATATTCAACGTTAATCCTATTCTCTTCAAAAACCTTTAAAAGTTTGTTTAATCCGCCTGTTTCATCGGGAATAACAATCGCAAGCACTGCAGTAAGCGCATTTACAAAGCCCTCTTCTTTTAAAACGGCACAAGCATCCAAAACATCATCAACAATAAGTCTTACAATACCAAAATCCTTTGTTTCAGATAATGTTAAAGCTCTTATATCGATGTTGTTTTTTGAAAGAACCTCCGTAAGAGAACACAATGTTCCCGGTTTGTTTTCAAGGAAAACCGATATCTGTTTTACGCTCATATTACCTCCTCGCCGGGTGCTTAACCTTTTAAACACCCTACATTTTTAGTTTTGCTTATTTTTTATGTTTAAGATCATATCTTTCTGTTATCAATAACTCTTACGGCTTTACCTTCACTTCTTGTGATTGACTTTGGTGCTACCAAAGAAACCTTGGCCTTAATGCCAAGCATAGCCTTTAAGCCGTCTGTAAGAGCTCTCTGTCTGTTTTCGATTTCACCGATATTATCCGTAAACATTTCAGGAGTCATTTCAACCTTAACCTCGAAGGTATCGGTATTGTTAACTCTGTCAACGATAATCTGGTAGTTTGCGGCATATCCGTTATTAAGAAGAACAGTTTCAATCTGTGACGGGAATACGTTTACACCACGGATAATAAGCATATCATCCGTACGTCCCTTAGGTTTTGTCATGCGCACATGTGTACGTCCGCAGGAACATTTCTTTCTTGTAAGAGTACAAATATCTCTTGTTCTGTAACGAAGAAGAGGGAAAGCCTCTTTATCAAGAGATGTAAAGACAAGTTCCCCCTGTGTTCCTTCAGGAAGCACTTCACCCGTATCAGGGTCAATGATTTCAGCATAAAAATGATCTTCATTGATATGCATACCGTTTTGCTCTGAACATTCAAAAGCAACACCCGGACCTGAAAGCTCTGTAAGGCCGTAAATATCATACGCCTTAATACCAAGAGTCTTCTGGATATCCTGTCGCATCTCTTCACTCCATGCTTCAGCACCGAAAATACCAGCCTTAAGAGGTATCTGATCCGGAGTTAAGCCCATCTCTTTCATTGTTTCACCGATATATGCCGCATAAGAAGGTGTACAGCAAAGAATTGTTGCATTCAAATCTCTTATAAACATAATCTGTCTTTCAGTATTACCCGAACTTGTAGGGATTGTAAGACATCCAACCTTATGGCTGCCGCCGTTTAATCCCGGGCCGCCCGTGAAAAGACCGTATCCGTATGAAACCTGGCATACATCCTCATTTGTACCGCCTGCTGCGCAAATTGCTCTTGCACAACAGTCTTCCCAAAGGTCTAAGTCATGCTGTGTATAAAAAGCAACAACTCTCTTACCTGTGGTACCTGATGTTGACTGGATTCTTACACAATCCTTAAGCGGCTTACCAACAAGTCCGTACGGATAAGCCTCTCTTAAATCTGCCTTTGATAAGAAAGGTAATTTGTGTAAATCATCAATTCCCTTAATATCATCCGGAGTAAGTCCTTTTTCTTCCATTTTTTTGCGATAATACTCCACATTATCCCAAACGTGTTTTACCTGTTTAACCAGCTTTTCATCCTGAATTTTGCGTAAAGTCCGGCTATCGGCACACTCAATTTCCTCTTGAAAATAGTGTTCCATATTTACCTCCAATGTTACATTATATTTTATGCCTGAGAGTTATAATTTCTTCCCAATGCAAAAGCTTTTTTATTCATTTCCACAAACTTAGGGGCAACCATCTCTTCAATTGCCACAAGCCACTCGCTTTCAGGAATATCAAAATACTTTGAAAATCTTCCAAGTAAAACAAGATTTACAGCCTTTGAGCTGCCCGCTTCATTTGCAAGGCTTAAGCAGTCAAGTGCATCAACATAAGCACCCGATGCCTTAATTTTATTTACCAAATCTTCAGGGTATGTTGCAGCGCCCGTAATAACAGGCATTGGGTCAATTTCCTGAGTATTTGTGATTATCTTTCCGTCCTTCTTAAGATAAGAAATCCATCTTGAAGCCTCTAAAAGCTCGAAAGAGAGGATATAATCCGCCTCACCTTTATCAATAACAGGTGAATAAACTTTATCTGCACATCTTACATAAGTTACAACGCTTCCGCCTCTTTGGCTCATACCGTGAACCTCGGAAACCTTAACGTCATATCCCTGCTTTAATAATATATGGCCCAAAAGTTTGCTGGCAAGAAGGCTTCCCTGGCCGCCCACGCCAACTATCATAATGTCACATGCTTTATTATTCATCTTACGCCTCCGTTATTCCTGTGTACTTTCAAACGCATCAAACGGACACAACTGACTACAGACATTACAGCCCACACACTGTGTTGCATCCACAAAGGCCTTACCGTCCTTAAATGAAATTGAAGGACAGCCAATCTTCATGCATGATTTACAAGATTTACATTTATCTGAATTAACCCTAAGTGGCTTATTATGCTTAACATACTTAAGAAGCGCACAAGGTCTTCTTGAAATGATTACGGAAGGTTCTTCTTTTGCAAGTTCTTCCTTTAAAACCGTGTCACATTCCTTAAGATTGTACGGATCAACCACTCTTACGTTATTAAAACCCATTGACTTACATAATGCTTCAAGATTAATCTTTCCCGCAGGGTCACCCTTAATGTTGTAACCTGTGGTTGGATTTTGCTGATGGCCGGTCATACCCGTAATTGAGTTATCAAGAATAATAACTGTTGAGTTTGACTGATTATATGCGATATTTGCAAGACCGGTCATGCCCGAATGCATAAATGTTGAATCACCGATAACGGCAACGGTCTTTCCTTCGCTTTCTTTTCCGAGGGCTTTGTTAAAGCCGTGAATTGCACTGACTGACGCACCCATACAAAGAGTCATCTCAATGCTTTCAAGCGGTTTAACCGCACCAAGTGTATAACATCCTATATCACCCAAAACCGTGCACTTATTCTTCTTTAATGTGTAGAACAAGCCTCTGTGCGGACAACCTGAACACATAACAGGAGGGCGCATTGGAATTTGCTCTGAGAGTTCATTAAATGAAGGCGCATCCATACCGAAAGCTTTTCTTAAAAGATTCTGAGAAAACTCGCCGCAGATTGGGAACATATCCTT
>CAJOOB010000102.1 GCA_905236025.1 uncultured Lachnospiraceae bacterium | reverse complement strand
TTGTATATATTGGCATTCGCCTTGTAAAGGAGTTTATCAGATAATCTTATGAAGAATATTTCAGTTTTAGGTTCAACAGGGTCAATCGGTACTCAGACTTTGGAAATTGTAAGAGACAATGATGACCTTAAGGTTGTGGCTTTGGCCGCAGGTAAAAACGCGGATTTGATGGAAAAGCAGGCAAGAGAATTTTTGCCTGCTATTGTTGCTATGTATGATGAAAATGCCGCAAAGGACCTTAAGGAAAGACTTAAGGACACAAATATCAAGGTTTTATCCGGTATGGACGGCGTTATTTGTGCTGCATGTGCAAAAGATGCGGAAATTGTTGTTACTGCATGTGTCGGTATGATTGGTATCCGACCGACAATCGAGGCAATCAAGTGTAAAAAGGACATTGCTCTTGCAAATAAGGAAACACTTGTTACTGCAGGACACATTGTTATGAAGCTTGCAAAGGATAATCATGTCAATATTTATCCTGTGGACAGCGAACACTCGGCTATTTTCCAGTCTTTAAAGAGTGAACCTCATAATCGTATCAATAAGATTCTACTTACCGCTTCGGGTGGTCCTTTCAGAGGAAAGACTCTTGAGGAAATGAAAGACATGCATGTTGAGGATGCACTTAAACATCCTAACTGGTCAATGGGCAGAAAAATTACAATTGATTCCGCAACTATGGTAAATAAGGGGTTGGAAGTTATGGAAGCCGGCTGGCTCTTTGATGTGAGCCTTGATAAAATTCAGGTTGTTATTCAGCCACAAAGCATTATTCACTCAATGGTTGAATATGTTGACGGTGGTATTATTGCGCAACTTGGCGTTCCTGATATGAAACTTCCGATTGAATATGCGCTTTTTTATCCGGACAGAAGGCCAATGAATACACCAAAGGTCGATTTCTTTAAGCTTGGATGTATTTCTTTCTTTGAGCCGGATTTAGTTAATTTCCGCGCTTTAAAGATTGCGTATGAAGTCGGCAAGCGTGGAGGCAGCCTTCCAACCGTATTTAATGCGGCAAATGAGCTTGCGGTTGCCAAATTCTTAGACAGAAAGATTGGTTTTACAAAGATTACGGATATTATTGAGTACTGTGTAAACAACAGTAAAAACATTGAAAATCCTACTGTTGAACAGATTTTGGAGACTGAAGTACAGACTTACGAAATGATTGAATCAATGAAGATTTAATCTTTAATTATAGTATTTAGCGAGGTTTTTATGAGCATTGTCAGTATAGTTGCAACAATACTTATTTTGGGTATTCTTATTTTTATACATGAGTTCGGACATTTTTTTATTGCCAGAAGAAACGGTATAAGGGTCATTGAATTTGCAATCGGCCTTGGACCTACAATCTTTAAGATTCATGATAAAAAGGGTACGGATTACTGCATTAAACTACTGCCGTTTGGTGGATATTGCAGAATGCAAGGCTTTGAAGACGAAAGTCTTGATGATGAAGAGCATCTTGAACTTAATCCGAATGAAGCTTTTTCAAGTAAATCTGTTTGGGCTCGTATTGCCGTTGTTTGCGCGGGTCCGATCTTCAATTTCTTGCTTGCATGGGTATTTTCTTTGGTAATTATATCGATTGTCGGTTATGATCCGGCAGAAATTACTTACGTTAAAGATGGCTCAGTTGCAGATGAAGCAGGTCTTACAGAAGGTGATGTAATTACATCTTTTAACGGCTCAACCATTCATTTTGGACGTGAGATATATCTTGAAACTTATATTAATCCGCTTTCTGATGAAGAAATTGAGATTATCTACGAAAGAGACGGCAAAGAATATACGGTTAGCGTAACGCCTGAATATATTGAGAAATACGTTATTGGTATTGAATACAGTCTTGGTAATGAAACTGCGGTTATTGATTCAGTTGTCGATGGCGGTGCTTTCGACGGAGCGGGCGTTTTAGCCGGAGATGTTATTGTTAATGTAAACGGTACGGATATTGAAACATCAGAAGATTTGTATAATTACTTTACTTCTAATCCGCTTACGGGTGAAGAAATCACAGTTACTCTATTAAGAGACTCGGAAGAATATACCGTGACAGTTACTCCCGTTTACAGTACTTCATATTATTCTCTTGGCTTTTCTTATAATACTTACCGCGTTAAGACTAATGCGTGGGGTGTTATTAAATATAGTTTTTATGATTTAAAATATTCAATATCAACTGTTGTAAGAAGCCTTGGCATGTTATTTACAGGAAAACTCAGCGTTAATGATCTTTCAGGTCCTGTCGGTATTGCGGATGTTGTAAATGATACATATGAAGCAAGTAAGTCTGACGGCATTGGGTATGTACTTTTAAATTTCATGAATCTTTCGGTTATTATAAGTGCAAACCTTGGTGTCATGAATTTGCTTCCGATTCCGGGGCTTGACGGCGGAAGACTTTTGTTTTTGATTATTGAAGCAATCAGACGTAAGCCTATTGATAAAAAGAAAGAGGGTATTGTTCATTTGATTGGTATCCTTCTTTTGTTTGCACTTGCTGTGTATGTGCTTTTCCACGATATTTCAAGTCTTTTTAAATAATATTTTTCA
>CAJOOB010000101.1 GCA_905236025.1 uncultured Lachnospiraceae bacterium | reverse complement strand
CGGTACACACACCACGGCGTTGGTTTTATTTTTTAATATCATTCAGAAAAATACTTTTTCTTCATTTCTTCATCAAACAAAATAACCTTTTTGTCATAAACACAGTAAATCACATCACACAGCTTTTCTAAATATTCGTGCTGATGGCTGCTGAGTAAAACAGTTTTACCCTCTGTTTTTAATTCTTTCAGCACTTCGGTAACATCTTTATTCGTTTTAAAATCCAACGCATTATATGGCTCATCAAGTATAACAACTTCCTGTCCTTCCATTATGGCTTGTGCAATCCCAAGTTTTTGTTTCATCCCCATTGAATATTTCTTTACGGGAGTTTTATCCTTTGGATCAAGCCCCACCTTCATCATTGCTTCTACTATTTCTTTTTTGCCAATGATATTCTTTATTTCAGCTAAAAGTTTCAGATTTTCGTAACCGGAAACATATTCAATATATCCGGGCTCATTTATCAAAATCCCCACATTATCCGCAAAATCATTTTTCTCACCCAAAGCCTTCCCATTCACACTTACTTTTCCGCAATCAACCTTAGTAAGCCCGGAAATTATTTGAAACAAAACAGACTTTCCACAACCATTCTCACCCACAAATCCAACCGTTTGCCCCTTCTCCACTTCCAGATTTAACCCCTTATATATTTCCTTGTCTCCAAACTTTTTATTTATTTCTTCAAGTTTAATAACTTTTTCCATTTATTTTCCTCCTATAAGTTCTAAAAGCTGATAAGCCGAACCCTTTCCAAAATACCACCATTCTTTAAAAACAAAGCCCAAAAGAAACAAACATATAAGCAGGCAGTATGAACAAATTGTATTATTGGTCAACTTATAAAAAATCTTATCAGCAACAAACAAAATATATATTTCAACACCCTTTGCGATCACCGTTACAATTTGTATATAAAAAAACCATTCGCTCCCAACACCGTAATACTCCAAAATCTCTGTATCGGGCTGTTGCCCGGCAAAAAAGCAAAGTACCAATACAGCCAAAGATACCAGATAATACAGACCAATACTCCAAAATATAAATTTCCTGTCACCAGCATGCAATAGTTTGTTCCACAAATAACTGCTCCCAACCCTGTACATTGCAAGAACATTTCTGTCCTTCTTTTCTTTTTCCCACATCATATTGACAAGAAATAGTATCAGGAATTCAAACGCCACGTAATAAAGCATTTCCGTAAGGCTAAAACTTTTATACGAAAACCCTTTAGTCCATTCCCACAGAAGGCTTTCATTGTTTCTTACGGATCTTACAATCCCAAGAACAAAGAGAAAAACCAAAATGATAAAGGCATATAAAACATTAATATTAAACAGCGCACTGATATATGATATTTCATCATTATTCTTCCCGTGTTTTTTTATTGCAAAGTGTCTCAGCAGATACATAACCCCAAGCAATACGGGAATTCTTAGAATTGTCAGGAATAGTCCGTCTTCAAAAGCATGATGAAATATATAATATTTATTTAAAAAGAAAATGTTTTCAAAATAATTATTTCCCATGTTTAAAAAGCCTGTAACGGTACTGCATATCGCGATTATTTCGACACATACAAACACAGGCTTATTAAATAGCTGATATACATAAAACAGGATAAGACTGATTATTATACTGCCAAAAGTGAAATATGCCCACACGCAAATAAACGCAAACACCGGATTTAAAAACACATCATTTAACTTTATCAGCACGTCCACTCTTCCATCATACACCCCCGCCAATACCGTTTCAGAGTACCGGCCGCAAAGTGGCAGTTTCGTTATTCCAATACAAAGAGGAATCAAAATATGCATAAGCCCCATTGCTGAAAAATACACAACTCTGTAAAAAACTTCCGTCTGATAATATTTTTTTATTCTCAAATACCGGATTTTTTCTAAATACCCTTCCCTTTTTATACGTACCGTTACATCAAATATCAAAAAGAAAAACCAGCCGTAAATCAGATAATACTGTTCTGTAAGTGTAAGAAGCATATATTCACCCAAATTCAGGTTACTTTCTTTTGCAACCGCCAACTCACTTCCGCAAAAGTATGCGTATATAATTAAAATCATAACACTCACATACAGGTATTTCCTGTCAAAGGCTCTAATAAACATTCTTCGCATACGCTTTCATTCCCCGATTGAAAAAAAATAATATAAAAATCCAAGCAATTACAAAGGTCAACACTCCTATAAAGTAATTATAAACATGCATAACATTCGGGCTAAGACGGTTCAGCACAAGCGCTGTAACAATGCTGTATTCCGGCATATTTAGCATCGCAGTAACCAGATTTTCCGCCATGCAATACAAAAACGGACCAAGTGATGCCGCAAAAACATTGTTTGAAATAAGCACGGCAAGGCACCCAAACAAAACAAAAACAGATGAAACAAGCCCTTTATAAAGGCACCATATAATCCCAAATAAATACGGATAATCTAACATATAAGTTCCAAAAACGTAATTTTGAATTCTTGAATTATCCCCTAAGCAATTCGGGCTTAGACAAAGCGAAATACATAAAGGAATATAATATGCAAGCATTACAAAAATCCCTGTTAAAACCATAATTCGAATTATCTGTTCGCACATGTAAGGCACTTTTTTAGATCTTAGCGATGCATATTTTGCAAAACCCTTTTTATTTAAAATATATATACACGGAACATATGCCACGCAAACAATTAATGGCAAAAAAAAGTCCACCGTTTGGGTTGCATATATCCAAATCTCAATATTATCCGATATTATTGTGTTTATGCTTATTCTTACACACATTATGGTTAATGCTGTAAATATAATCAAAAAACATAATACTGTCGGCAGGATAAATAATTTATTCTTTCTCAATAATCTTTTCATTTAATTTAACTCCAATCCATACAGATAAATTTATTTATACTGAAATCAGTAAATCCCACAGTTATTTAAGTTCCTTAAAATTTAATCTAATAACTAACCCATGTTCCCGAAACGTGTACATTTACCGGAGTTGTAATATCATTTGAAAACTGGAGCCTAACCTTGGTTCCGGCAACTTGCTTATAATACCCCGGCAAGGACGCGGACGTTCCATCATTTAAATCCCTTAACCACGTACCATTTCCTTGTGATGAAATCATTCTTACATCAACTTCATACTTTCCACCGACAACTGTAGAATAAATCCACCCATTAGCTCCACTGATGGTTTTTGTTTGATAATCACTGTAACCTGATCCGTTCAATCTTCCAACCGTTGTACTGTATGCTGTAGCAGTTTCACCTGCATATGCGCTAAATGAACATAACATAAAAATTGCAACGCCCAGCACACCAAATTTCAAAATTTTTTTCAACTTTTTCTCCTTTCATAAACCATGGGATTTATTTCATTCACCTAAATAATAAAAAAACCGCCTTAACTTTACGTTAAGGCAAGTTTAAATCTATCTTAATTTTCTTTTTTCAAAATAATCTTGAAGGAAGTGCCTCCATCACCGTTTCTTTCCGCCCATATTTTACCGCCGTGCGCAACCACAACCTCTTTAGAAATTGCTAATCCAAGGCCGGTACCGGAAACTTTCGACGAATCCTTCCCTCTGTAATAACGTTTAAAAACGGATTCCATTTCATCATCATCCATCCCTTTACCGTTATCACTGATGCAAATTTCCACCACATCATCAATTTCCTTATGGCAAAGTTTAACAGAAACGTTTGTATCGTTATGAATAAATGCATTACATATGATGTTGATTATACACCTTTTCATCAGTTTCTCATCCACATCAACGTATAAAGAGTCTGACGCATCTAATGATATATCGGCTTCGTTCCCGACATACACCCTTGATTCATCTATACATTTGCTTAAAAAAACATCCAAATCAACTTTGGTATATGTCAGGGTCACCTTTCCTTCTATTAGGGATTCACTCATTTTCAAATCTTCTACCAAAGAAAAAATCACTTCTTCAGCTTGGACAATTCTGCCTGAATAGTCAAGGATCTCTGATTTTTCAAACGTATAATCCGGATTTTCCAGCATTTCCGCATATCCTTTTATCGTGGATAACGGGGTTTTAATATCATGTGATATGTTAACGATCCATTCCGCTCTTTGTTTATCACCTTTTTTTAACTCTTTTTCCAAAACCTCAACGCTGTCAAAAACTTCCGGGAATATGCCTTTTTCTTTATCTTGCACGCTTATTAAGTTTTCTCCTGTTTTAACCCTGTTTATATTTTCCAACGCTCTGACCATTGGTAAGCTGATAGTTTTTGAAAATCCCCACGCCGCAACAGATATACTGATTACAGCCGTGATAATAAACAAAATAAAAAACATAATTAACAGCAGCTTGATGTTTCCGGAATAAGTATAAGTATACTTGCTTATTTTTTCACTGTCACAACCAATTAATACATAATACCCCTCATACCCGTCTATACTTCCAATAAATACCGTGTATCCGTTAACTGAATCTGAATACATTACAGCATCGGCAAGTGTAAGCATATTGTATTCTGACGGAATATCGCAGCAATCGGCAAACTGATACACCACACATCCCGAATCATCAATTACCTGCATCCACAGATCATATTTTTCAAGTTTTTTTAACTGTTCCTTAGGAACAATTATTTCATTATTTTCGATCGTTATATACATACCTATCGTTCTTACAAGGTATTGTGGCTTTGAACCATCTGTTTCTCTCGTTGAAAACAACATAAAAATGCATATGGAAAAAAACAATACAAAAGTTAAACCCACCGCAAAAACAACGGTTTTTAAATATTCAGATATTATTCTTTTTTTCATAATCCCCCCCATTAAACTACAAATATATAACCGCGCCCTTTTACGGTTTTTAAATAAACCGGATTTGAGGGGTCTTCTTCAATTTTTTCACGCAAATGACGAATATGAACCATCACTGTGTTTTCATATCCGTCATAATCCATTTCCCATACATTGTTTAACAATTTCTCTTTACTCAATGTGATATTTTTATTTTCTAAAAAATATTCAAGCAGTTTATATTCCTTTGCTGTAATTTCAATATTCCTGCCATTCTTTAACAGGAGTTTTCTTGAAGTGTCAAGCAAATATTCTCCAAACTCGTATTTCCTTGATTTTTCCGTGTGTTTCTCGTAATATTCCTGTCTTGTAAGCATTGCGCTTATTTTAGCCACCAACTCTTTTGGGCTAAATGGTTTTGTCATATATTCATCACCGCCAAGAGCATAAGAAATAAGCTTATCTGATTCATCAGATCTTGCAGATAAAAATATAATGGGAACCATTGAATATGTGCGAATCTCTTTGCATACGGCATACCCATCCAAATCAGGCAACATAACATCAAGAATAATAAGATCCGGGATTGCCTGTTTTGTCATGTCAACAGCACTTTTTGCGTTTGACGCTTTTTGTATATTGGTATATCCCTCTTTTTTTAATACCGTCTCTATCATCAACAGTATACTTTCATCGTCATCAACAACCAATATTTTTTTAGAATAATTGCCGCCCGTTAACATACATACCTCCAAGCATTAATCCCATACATCATTTCTTTTTATTAAAGTATATGTCCTTGAAGGTATGTTTTCAATATTTTTTTACTTTCCAACCGCCGCCTTTATAAACTCTCTAAAGAGCGGGTGCGGTTTGTTTGGTCTGCTCTTAAATTCCGGATGGAACTGTACACCCACATGGAATTTATTGTTTGTAACTTCAACCGCCTCAACAATCTGGTTATCAGGCGATGTTCCGCATATTGTAAGGCCTGCTGCCGCAAGCTTCTCTCTAAAGTCATTATTAAACTCATATCTGTGTCTGTGTCTTTCAGATATGCTCTCTTCGCCGTACGCACGGTAAAGTGCGGTTTCTTTTATCACCCTGCAAGGGTATGCACCAAGGCGCATGGTCCCACCCTTTTGAACCACCTTAAGCTGTTCCGGCATTAAGTCAATCACAAGGTTTTTGCCGTCCGGGTTAAATTCTCTTGAAGATGCATCAGATATTCCGCAAACGTTTCTCGCAAACTCAATTGTTGCAATCTGCATTCCAAGGCAAAGCCCCAGATACGGGATATCATTTTCTCTTGCATACTTGCACGCCGTGATCTTTCCTTCCGTTCCTCTGTCGCCAAAGCCGCCCGGAACGCATATTCCGTCAACGTTTTTAAGCATTTCGGAAACGTTATCTTTTGTGATTTTTTCACTGTCAATCCATTCAATCTCCACGTGGCAATCGTTGGCGTAACCACCGTGATACAAGGATTCTCTGACTGAAAGGTACGCATCATGCAACGAAACGTATTTGCCCACAATTCCAATCCTTACTGTTTTTGAAAGGTTATGGATATTTTTAACCATCTCTTCCCATGCGCCCAAATCAGGTTCCTTATTGGTAAGTCCAAGTTCCCTGCAGGCAACCGTATCCAGGCCGTTTTTATGAAGCATCAACGGTGCCTCATAAAGGCAGTCCATTGTATTGTTTTCAATTACGCAGTCTTTTTTTACGTTACAAAACAGTGAAATCTTTTCTTTTATGCTTTCTTCAAGCGGCTCGTTTACTCTT
>CAJOOB010000100.1 GCA_905236025.1 uncultured Lachnospiraceae bacterium | reverse complement strand
TGTTCTATTCTGTTCATGGTCTCACAAGATGAAGGTATGCAACTGCTGTTACAGAATCCTATACAAAAAGCTTTAGTGGAGAACCCCGGCGAGTTAAGTATTTTACAAAACACGCATGGAGATTCCTTCTTCACGGTTCTGAATTATATTTTGGCAAATGAAAAAGACCTTGACATACATAATTCCGTTATTAATTTACACTCATTTATAAACGAAAATAATAATGGGGAGTGCGAGATAATAAAGCGGTTCGTAACTAAAGAATCCGTAAGACAAAGAATTTTTGCACATGTTTGTAATTATTCGGAAGAATTTTGGCGGATATACGTAGGGCTTGCAAAAGACAATGAGGAACTCAAATCGTTTATAAATAAATATTTTTCGGATAACAGCGAAGATAGCTTGCAAGCTTCGGAGTCAGCTTATAATTATATAAGCATTCTTTATACGGTCATCTCAGCCCTTGGTACCAGTTGTTCAATAGCAATTGATTATCGGGAAGTAAAATACTCTGGAGTTAAGAAGATTTTTGAAATTTTGGCTGAAAATGCTGAAGTGGTTGTTAATCAAATGATTAATTTAGAAACATTTGATGAAGATACTGCTACTGAAGTTTCCAATGAAAACTCGGATAAATCGAGAATCCTTCAAATGATTTTGGTTCAGATAAAATTAAATAAAATCAAGACATGGACAAAAAGCATCAATGCAATTTATGGCAACCTAACAAAAGCCCCAATAACCAAGGCTGTTTACATGTCAAACTTGAAAATTCTTAAGGAATTACAAAGCAGTAAATACAATCAAGAGCTTGGCGAAGCAACGAAAAAACTTTTTAAGAATCAAGTTTTCTGGGATAATCTTTATCTTGTGAAAGATGAAAGAGATAGGTTTATACTGTACAATCTGTTTTATAAATACACAGGGAATATTTCTAGTTTTGGTTTTCCGCAATCAAGTAATTCTCATAACGTAATAAATGATGTGAAGAATACATTGCAAAGTACAAGTCAAGATGTTGCGGATTATTTTTATGAAAATTCAAGACTGACAGACGATTATGCACATTATTGGAAACTAGCGGAAAACCAATCTTACAGGCTTGTTGGTGAAATAATAAAGAAAGCGGCAGGTTCAGACAATAAACTATTCTTTATGTTTGACAATCCGTATAAGAACCTTAAAAATGCATTCAGACTGGTAAATAGCGAGGAAAGACCTTATGTAACAAAAGTGTTCATAAAATATTCCTGTCTAGAGGACGAGCTGATAGACGCTGACGGTCTCGAATACATTGACAATCCTGATGTCACGTATGAAATTATAAAACAAACCACAAACATAAAATTGATTAAAACAATAATACATGAAATTCAAATGACTCGGGAGGATGAGTGGTTATATATATTCAATTCAAAAACAACTGTTTTAAGTATTCCTATTTGCTTAAAGGAAAAACAGGCAGATTTTACTTTGGGTGAACATTTTTATAACGCATTTATAAAATCGGTGGTTGACAAAGCAAGTGATGCAGCTTATGAATCTGATAAACTCGTTTTATTGTTCACTTTACTGGATGCAAGCTGGAAAAAGGAATTTTCCCTTCAAATGGAAAAAAGGTTACAGGAGCTGCAGTTTATTGTTTCTCCGCAGATACAACAGTTCTGTATTAAAGCAATTAAGATAAAGTATCTTATAACAGAGCGTAAGGCAGATTTTTCTGAATTGATAAAGAAATATATAGAGTTAAAAGAAGAAAATATATTGAGATTTATGGTAGCATTAATAAATCATGCAAGCATGAAGTTTGTTCCAGAAGGGCATTATTCGGTTGTATTGGAATCTTCTGTCAGAAAATTGACAGACAGTGATTTAAAAAAAGAAATCGAAGTTATATTTAACATACAAACAAAAGGACAATAAGTGAGCATGTCAAGAGCCGACGCTGGTTTAAAAGATTTTGATGAGTTTTTTTTGTGTTTGTGATAGCTACTAACATTTATTCAAATATCATCTTAGATAAGTCAATTTTAGAATTGGTCGGTATGGGTATATATATGTATATCCGTAGTTGATTGGCTCGCAAAGTGTGTTCCATCGATTGAGACGATATCAATGAAAGGCGTATTGACGAGTACGGGACGTGATGAAGTGTAAGTCAGTATAACATTAATATATTTATACTGTTTTTTAAACTATAGCAAATTTGATGGGAGGTAAATGCGGCTTCCTTTGAAAAAAAGGGGGGAGAACGCCATCATAGAGCAAGGGAATTTTATGGAAAAAGCGTGCAATAGGTAGAGACATCATACAACAGATGCGATTCTAATCTATATTTCAGAGGAAAACCACGTTCCATGG
>CAJOOB010000099.1 GCA_905236025.1 uncultured Lachnospiraceae bacterium | reverse complement strand
TGTAAGCCCTAATGTAACGCCGTTAAACGCTGCAACTTCCTTGGTTGTAAGGTACTGTGTAAGTGCCACAAGCAAAGAAGAAAGGCCGCCAAAACCATTAAATAATGCTACAAGCTGAGGCATTCCCGTCATTTCAACCTTCTTGGCCCAAACCGCACCAATCACGGTACCGACAAGAATTGCAACAGCAAAATATATATACCCGTTTTTTAGAATATTACCTGAAAACGAATCCCTTACCTCTTTCTCGAACAAAACCGTAACCACGGCAATAAGCATACCTACAGCCGACATAAAGTTACCTTTTCTTGCTGTATCCGCCTTACCAAGAAGCTTAATACCCCTAATAAAGAGAACTGCAGAAACCATATATAAAACGACAATAATTGCGCTTAATGCTTCACTCACTGCTTTTTATCCTCCTTTTTCTTAAACATTCCAAGCATCCTGTCAGTAACAAGATAACCGCCCACAACGTTAATTGTAGCGAGGCCGATAGCCAGGCATCCAAAAACAATTCCAAGTACTCCGTCAGTATTAACCGCAACGGCTGTCGCTGAAATTGCACCGACAATCGTAATGCCTGAAATTGCGTTAGTTCCTGACATAAGAGGTGTATGTAACTGTGAAGGTACCTTAGAAATAAGCTCAACTCCAAGGAAACCTGAAATTACAAACACGAATATAAGTAACATGATTTCTCCCATGATATCCTCCTGAAATGATATGATTATGCATTAAAAATGCACTTCAAAAATCTGAATATACGCATTCATAGCGCATTAAATTATATATTTTACACATTCTTAAAGCGCTCGTGAATAATTGCGCCGTTTTGTGTAAGCAGGCAGCCACGCATGATTTCATCATCAAGGTTAACCAAAAGTTCGCCCGCTTCTTTATTATAAAAGTGAGTAATAAACGCCGTAATGTTACCTGAAAGCATCTTAGATGCATCAAACGGAACCTGACGCTCAAGCAAATCACCAGACATAATTGTCACACCATTTTCTGTAACAACATTTTCAAATAACTTTGAACCTTCAACGTTTCCGCCCGTTGAAACAGCCATATCCACAACAATTGAACCCGGCTGCATTCTGTCAAGTACATCCTTCTTAATAAGTAAAGGCGCCTTTCTGCCAAATACCTTCGCAGTTGTAATAACGATATTTGACTTTTCGCAAACCTTAGCCTGAGCTTCCTGTTGTTTTGCAAGCTGTTCAGGAGTAAGTTCCTTTGCGTAACCCTGATCGGTCTGACCCATCTCACCAAGGTCAATCTTAACAAAGCTTGCACCAAGTGAACGAACCTGCTCTTCAACAACAGGTCTTGTATCGAACGCTTCAACTCTTGCGCCGAGACGCTTAGCGGTGGCAATTGCCTGTAAGCCTGCCACACCTACACCAATGATAAATACACGGGCAGGTGAGATTGTACCTGCAGGAGTTACCATCATTGGCAAAATCTTTGGAAGCCTTGCTGCCGCGTTACAAACCGCAACATAACCTGCAAGTGAAGTCTGCGAGGACTGAACGTCCATCTTCTGAGCAAGGGTTGTTCTTGGAATCATTTCAAGAGAAACCGCCTGTACCCCCTCGCTTGCAAATTCATTGAGCAAATCTTTTTCATTAAACGGATCCAAATAACTTAAATGAAGAGTATCCTTCTTTAAACCCTTTGCTGTTTCAGGCTTCATGATACGAACAACGATATCGCTGTCAGCATAAGCACTTTCTTCATTTTCTACAATTTCTGCGCCGGCTTTTTTATACGCTTCATCACTAAAACCGCTCTTTAAACCGGAACCTGCAACAACCTTAAAGCTAAATCCCATCTGGATGAGTTTCTTAATATCATCCGGGATTAAGGCTACTCTGGTTTCTGCCGGGTCTTTTTCCCTGCACACTAAAACCTTTTTCATTACCAAAATTCCTTTCTGTTATTTTTAAATACGAAAAATAGACTCTTTGAAGCAAAGAGTCACCCAAAATTTCGTTATGTACTTACTGTTATTTGAATCATGTATATATTAACATACGGAAAAATTCTAAGCAAGTTAAAATTCACAAAATGACACATATATTAAGGCCGGGTGAATGTAATCCATAAAAAT
>CAJOOB010000098.1 GCA_905236025.1 uncultured Lachnospiraceae bacterium | reverse complement strand
CATTTGATTGGTATCCTTCTTTTGTTTGCACTTGCTGTGTATGTGCTTTTCCACGATATTTCAAGTCTTTTTAAATAATATTTTTCATATATAATAAATATGTTTGATGTATGTTTTGAATCGAGGTTAACATGTTCAGAGACGAAACTAAAGAAATTAGAATTGGTAATAAAGTTATCGGCGGCGGTAATCCCATTGCCATTCAGTCAATGACAAACACAAAGACTCAGGATGTTGACGCAACCGTTTCGCAGATTCTCTTGCTTGAGGAAGCGGGGTGTGACATTATAAGATGTGCGGTTCCGGATATTGATGCTGCAAAGGCTTTATCAAAGATTAAAGAAAGAATCCACATTCCTTTGGTTGCCGATATTCATTTTGATTATAAGCTTGCAATTGCGGCTATTGAAAACGGGGCAGATAAAATCCGTATAAATCCGGGAAATATTGGCTCTAAGGAGCACGTAAGAGATGTCGTTTTAAAGGCTAAAGAGTATTGTGTTCCAATCAGAGTGGGTGTTAACAGCGGTTCTTTGGAAAAGCATATTCTTGATAAATACGGAAGAGTTACGGCTGAAGGTATTGTTGAAAGTGCTATTGATAAAGTTCAGATGGTTGAAGAATATGATTATGACAATATCGTTGTAAGTATTAAATCGTCTGATGTTTTGATGTGTGTTAAGGCACATGAACTTTTGGCTGAAAAAATGAAAAAAAGCGGGCATATATATCCGCTGCATGTGGGTATTACCGAATCCGGTACGGTTTATTCGGGAAATATCAAGTCTTCGGTTGGTCTTGGGATTATTCTTAATCAGGGTATTGGCGATACAATCCGCGTTTCTTTAAGTGGTGACCCGGTTGAGGAAATTCGTACGGCTAAACTTGTATTAAAGACTTTAGGACTTAGAAAAGGAGGAATTACCGTTGTTTCCTGTCCAACATGCGGTAGAACGAATATTGATCTTATTTCACTTGCCAATGCAGTGGAAAAGCTTGTACAAAATTATGATAATTTAGATATTAAAGTTGCTACAATGGGTTGCGTTGTAAACGGCCCGGGTGAAGCAAGAGAGGCTGACCTTGGCGTGGCGGGAGGTAACGGCGAAGGTATTTTATTTAAGCACGGTGAAATTGTAAGAAAAATGCCTGAGTCAGAGCTTTTGTCCGCTCTTAAGGAAGAGCTTGATAATTGGAAATAGTTTGGCTTGTTTTGGGAGTTTGGTTTTATGAAATTTTTTGATCGATATAAAGATATAAAATTTAATGATGAGCAGCGCTTTGCTTTTATTGATGCGGAAATTGAAAGAGCTACCATTAATAAAGCCCAGACAAGAATTAAAATTTATATCGTTTCTACAAAGCTTATTGATAAAAAATATATCTATGAAGTTCAGGATATATTGGCTAAAGAAGTACCGGAATATATTGGAAGGGAAGTTTTTATCGTTGAAAGATTCGAACTTTCCGACTCTTATACAATTCCGTTTATTTATGATGAATACAAAGAAAGCATGCTTACCGAACTTTTAAACGAAACAAAGCGCATGCTTTATCAGATTTTAAAATCGGCTGATTACGAATTTACGGACGATAACACTTTAAAACTTGTTGTTGACGACTTTGATATGTATAAGGAGCTTGCAAATTCTCTTATTTCTTACATTAAGACTCTTATGTTGGAAAAGTTTGGAAAAAATCTTAACATTGTCGTTGATTACAGAGAATATAAGAAACCTGCACATATAAATTCCAACGAAAACGTTATCAGAATGCGTGTTGACAAGATTTTTGAAGATGAAAAGAAGGCCGAAAAAGAAAAGGAAAACAATTCATCAGATAATAATGAAACATTAAAGGCTGTTCAGGAAATGGCAAAGCAGATGGCCGCTTCCGATGATTTAATTGCTAAGGAGATGCTTTCTGACAAAGCAGGCACCCCTTCTTTAGGTACACAAAAAAATCCTGCGCCTACAAATAAAGAGGTAAAGACTGTTTCAATCCCTAATAAAGAATCAAAGCCAAAAGACTTCAATTCAGGCTTTAGAAGAAATACATTTTCTAAAAAGTCTGATAATCCGGATGTTTTATACGGAAGAGAGTTTACCGGTGATGTTACAAAGATTTCTGCAATTGTCGATGACGGCAGTATGTGCACAATTGACGGTCAGATTCTTAAAATTGAATTTAAGGAAATTCGTAACGAGCGCAACGTTATGACCTTTACCGTTACTGACTTTGAAGACACAATAAAGTGTAAGATGTTTGTAAGAAACGATAATTTAGATGAAATTAAAGGTTCAATCAAAGAAAAGAGTTTTGTTAAAATCAACGGTCTTCCACAATATGATACTTTCGAAAAAGATGTTACCATTTCAAGAATTAACGGTATCATGAAGTCTTGTGACAAACGTAAGAAACGTGAAGATAACGCGGCTGTTAAGAGAGTTGAGCTCCATTGCCATACAATGAAGAGTTCAATGGATGCCGTATGCAGTGCGGAAGATGTTATTAAGACTGCAAAAAACTTTGGCCACACGGCTCTTGCAGTTACGGATAACGGTAACGTTCAGGGCTTTACAGATGCGCTTCATGCAGTATGGAAGTTAGAAGATACATTCGGCTTTGACCCGGAAAAATATAATTTTAAGGTTATTTACGGCCTTGAAGCATATATTGTAGATGATGAAAAGGTTATTTGTAATAATCCAAAAGGTCAGGACATTGACGGGGATTTCTGTGTCTTTGATATTGAAACAACCGGTTTTTCAGCATCATATGATCAAATCATTGAATTTGGTGCCGTTAAGATTTCAGGTGGTAAAATTGTCGGAAGATTCAGTGAATTTGTAAATCCAAAGCGCCCGATTCCTTTAAAAATCCAGGAACTTACTCATATTACGGAGGCAATGGTTGCATCTGCGGATACAATTGATGTTGTTATGCCAAAGTTTTTGGAATTTGCAAAGGGTTGCGTAATGGTTGCCCATAATGCTGATTTCGATATGAGTTTCGTAAAATACAAGGCTAATGAACTTGGCCTTTTAAGAGAATTCACTTACGTTGATACGTTTGCGCTTGCAAGAATGCTTCTTCCAAATCAGGGAAGCTATAAATTGCAGCATATGGCAAAGGCCGTGGGTATCATTATTTCAGATCACCACAGAGCCGTTGCGGATGCAGAATATACGGCACAGGTTTATGAAAAATTCATCACAATGATGAAAAATGACGGTGTTACTAATGTTGACGATATTAACGTAAAATATAAGGCTGATATTGTGGCTATCAAAAAGATGCACCCGAACCATGCAACCATTTTGGTTAAAAATGAAGTGGGCAGGGTTAATCTTTACAGACTTGTATCAATGTCTAATTTGGATTATTTTCACAGAGTACCAATCATTCCAAAGAGTGTTTATAAAAAGTATTCGGAAGGGCTTATTATTGGCTCCGGTAACAGTAACGGTGAACTTTGGAGCACCATTTACAGCGGCCGTGATTCTGTTGAAATATCAAGAATCGCTGAATTTTATGATTATTTTGAGGTTCAGCCGATTGAAAATAATTTGCCTTTAATTGATAAAGAAGAGGCGACTAAAGAGCAGCTCATTTCAATAAATAAAGAAATTGTCGAGCTTGGCGAAAAAATGGGTAAGCTTGTTGTTGCAACCTCGGATGCCAAGTTTATTGACCCTGAGGACGCATATTTACGAAGTATTCTTTTAAGAAGCGATAAAAAGGGTTCTTCATTTAAACCAAATATGAGAGAGGAACAGCTTTATTTAAGAACCACTGATGAAATGCTTGATGCATTTGATTATTTAGGACCTGAAAAGGCGTTTGAAGTTGTTGTTACAAATACAAACAAAATTGCTGATTCAATCGAGAAAATCTGTCCGGTTTATCCTTATAAAGCGCCTCCGGTAATTGAAAATTCAGACCAGACTCTCAGAGATATTTGTTATAACAAGGCTCATTCAATGTATGGTGAAAATCTTCCTCCGGTCGTTGAAGAAAGACTTGAAAAAGAACTTACATCCATTATTTCTAACGGTTATGCGGTTATGTACATAATTGCGCAGAAACTTGTATGGAAGTCAAATGAAGACGGATACCTGGTTGGTTCAAGAGGTTCCGTCGGTTCTTCGTTTGTTGCAACTATGTCGGGTATTTCTGAGGTTAATCCGTTACAGCCGCATTATTACTGTAAGAAATGCCGTTACAGTGATTTTGATTCCGATGATGTTAAGCCATATGTTGAACAGGGACTTTCAGGCTGCGACATGCCTGATAAGATTTGTCCTGTGTGTGGCGAAAAGCTTGTAAAAGACGGATTTTCAATTCCGTTTGAAACCTTCCTTGGATTTAAGGGTGATAAGGAACCGGATATTGACCTTAATTTCTCAGGTGAATATCAGTCTAAGGCTCATGCATACACGGAAGTTATTTTTGGTAAAGGCCAGACCTTCAGAGCAGGTACAATCGGTGCTTTGGCGGACAATACCGCATACGGTATGGTTAAAGGGTATTACGAAGATTTAAATATTACCAAGCGTTCCTGTGAAATTGAAAGAATTGCAGCAAAACTTGTCGGGGTTAAACGTACAACCGGTCAGCATCCGGGTGGTATTGTCGTACTTCCGTACGGCGAGGAAATTTATAAATTTACTCCCGTTCAGCATCCTGCCGATGATACGGAAACAAAGATTATTACAACACACTTTGATTATCATGCAATTGATCATAACCTCTTAAAGCTTGATATTTTAGGGCATGATGATCCTACAATGATAAGACTTTTAGAGGATTTAACCGGGCTTGACGCACAGACAATCCCAATCGATTCAAAAGAAGTGCTTTCGCTTTTTGAAAGTACGGAAGCGCTTGGTATTACTCCGGATGATATTGACGGTATTCCTCTTGGCTGTCTTGGTGTACCTGAATTTGGTACGGATACCGCAATCAAGATGCTTTTGGATGCGCAGCCTCATTCAGTTTCTGATCTTATCAGACTTTCAGGTCTTGCACACGGTACGGATGTTTGGGCGGGAAACGCAAGAGACCTTATTCTTAGTAAAACCGCGACTTTGCAGACAGCAATCTGTACAAGAGACGATATTATGCTTTATCTTATAGGTAAGGGACTTGATCCCGCAATGTCATTCAGCATTATGGAATCCGTAAGAAAAGGTAAGGTTGCAAAGAAAAAGGAAGGCAAGTGGCCGGTTTGGAAACAGGAAATGATTGATCACGGCGTGCCGGATTGGTATATAGGCTCATGCGAAAAGATTGCTTACATGTTCCCGAAAGCACACGCTGCAGCTTACGTTATGATGGCCATCAGAGTGGCTTATTATAAAATATTTTATCCGCTTGCTTATTATGCGGCATTCTTTAGCATAAGAGCGGACGGTTTTGATTACGAACTTATGTGTAAGGGTAAAGATGCCCTTATGGCACATATTAAAGAATATAAGGCAAAGGAAGCTTCTTTTGAAGGCCTTTCTGCCAAGGAAAAAGTTACGCTTAAAGATATGAAGATGGTATTGGAATTTTACGCAAGAGGCTTTGAATTTTGTAAAGTCGACTTATCTAAGGTTTCGGCAAACCGTTTCCAAATTGTGGACGGTAAGATTATGCCTTCTCTTCGTTCAATTTCCGGCGTTGGTGACAATGCCGCAAATACAATTGCGGAAGCTTGTAAAGACGGTGCAAACTTTATTTCACAGGATGATTTTAAATCTAAGACAAAGGCATCCCAGACAGTTACCGACTTACTTATTGACCTTGGCATTTTGGATAAACTTCCCGAAACAAGTCAGCTTTCATTTGCGGATATTTTTGGAATTTAAAGGTATATTATGGATAGGGATGCGTTTTTACTTGCAATCAACAAAATATCAAGAGATGAGCGTTTTAAACATGGTGTGGGGACTTTGTCGGAAAAGTCTTTGCATGCGTGTTTAAAGCTGTATTATTGCCCGAATATAGATATGCATGAAGTGCCAATCGAAAATTATATTGCCGATATTTATAACGGCGATGAAATTATTGAGATACAAACTGCAAATATGGGTAAATTAAAGGATAAACTTGAAGTGTTTCTTAAAGATTACAGGGTGATTGTTGTTCATCCGATAATCAGAAAAAACGTATTAATCACGGTTTCAAAGGATACGGGTGAAATTCTGGCACAAAGAAAATCTCCGATTACAGGCAGTATATATGATGGTCTTATCGATTTATACCCGCTTCAAAAGTATTTAAAAAATGAAAATTTGGAAATCCGGTTTCCGATTATTGATGCAAAAGAGTATCGCATAAAAGACGCAAGAATAAATAAACGCGGAAGGAAAGCAAATGTAAAGGGTGACAGAATACCTACGGATATAATTGATGAGGTTATAATCGAAAGATTTGAAGATTATAAGATGTTTATCCCCGGAGAATTAAGTGAATTTGATTCGAAAGAGTATGCAAATTCCCTTAAAATAAGCAGGAGTTATGCAACTTATCTGCTTAACTTTTTTTATAAAACAGGTATTGTTGAGCGTGTTGGTAAAAGAGGAAATGCATATTTATACGAGGTTTGTGATTAAGAAAAATAATAGTTTTGTTATTTTTTAAATCTTTGTGTTTATTGAATCCGTAAGGCATATATTTTAAAATACAGATGTATAAATAATTATTACAAACAAAGTATTGACTTTAAATTTTAACTGGTGTATTATGTAGTCAATCGAACAGGTGTTTGGATGAAAGGAGATTACATTATTTATGGAAAATTCTGAAAAGCTTAAAGCTCTTGAAGCTGCGGTTGCTAAAATCGAAAAGGATCATGGTAAAGGTTCAATCATGAAACTCGGTGACAGCAGAAACAATATTCAGGTGGAGGCAGTTCCTACAGGCTCCTTAAGCCTTGACCTTGCTCTTGGTATCGGCGGTGTTCCAAAGGGAAGAGTTATTGAGATTTACGGTCCTGAATCAAGTGGTAAGACAACCGTCGCACTTCATATGGTTGCTGAAGTACAAAAACGTGGCGGTATTGCGGGATTTATTGATGCTGAACATGCACTTGACCCGGTGTATGCCGGAAACATCGGTGTTGATATAGATAATCTTTATATTTCACAGCCGGATTACGGTGAACAGGCTCTTGAAATCTGTGATACAATGGTTCGTTCCGGTGCTGTTGACATTATTATTGTTGACTCGGTTGCAGCTTTGGTTCCGAAGACGGAAATTGAAGGTGAGATGGGAGACGCTACAATGGGGGCTCAGGCAAGACTCATGTCACAGGCTCTTCGTAAACTTACCGCTGTTATTAATAAATCTAACTGTATTGTTGTATTTATTAACCAGTTACGTCAGAAAATCGGTGTTATGTTTGGTAACCCTGAAACAACAACAGGCGGTAACGCTCTTAAATTTTATGCATCAGTAAGAATGGATGTCAGAAAGATTGAAACTCTTAAGGCTGCCGGTGAAGTTATCGGAAGCAGAACAAGAGTTAAAATTGTTAAGAATAAAATTGCACCTCCTTTTAAAGAGGCTGAATTTGATATTATGTTCGGCGAAGGTATTTCAAGAGAAAGTGATATTCTTGATTTGGCCGCTAATGTTGATATTGTTGAAAAAAGCGGTGCCTGGTACGCATATAAAGGAGAAAAAATCGGCCAGGGTCGTGAAAATGCAAAATTATACCTTAAGCAAAATCCGGATGTAATGGCAGAGGTTGAGAAGGCTGTCAGAGCAAAGTATTTTGGTGAAGAGGTCGTTGAAGAAGAAACAAAGAAAACAACAAAGAAAAAAGCTGCAAAAGACAGCGATTCAGAAAACTAATATTCAGGCTGTGTCTTTTATGGCACAGCCGTTTTTATAATTTTGATAAGCAGGTAAGCATGGAAATAATTAAAATTACTGATTATAAGAAAACCAGAAAGAAAATCACTCTTGAAGATAATTCTTCCATTCTTTTATATAATAATGAACTTAAAAAATATGGCTTGGAAGAGGGAGGCAGAATAAGCGAAGATACTTATCTGATAATTATAAAAGTTTTAAAATCAAGGGCTAAGGAAAGGGCGCTTTATCTTATAAAAAATTCTGATAAAACAGAAAAAATGATCAGAGACAAGCTTAAAATGTCATATTATCCGAATGAAGTGATTGATTATGTGGTTGATTATCTAAAATCATATAATTTTATTGATGATAAAAGGTATTGCAGAAGTTATATAATTGCAAAATCAAAATCCAAAAGCATGTATCATATAACAATGGAACTTAAGAATAAAGGTATTGATAAAGAGCTTATTAAAGAGGTTTTGGAAGAGGCGAATGAAACGGATGATGATGCCGTTACTTCAATCACTGCTGAACATGCAATTAAAAAGCTTTTAAAAGCAAGGAAATTTGAACAAAAATATACGGATTCCAAAGAAAAATACAAGATTTTAATGTATATCCTGTCAAAAGGGTTTTCTTATGATGATATTAATGATGCGATGGAATCGTATTTAAGAGAATTTAGTGGATAAATGTTTTCTCTAAAACATACAAAAAAACATTTAAAAGCAGAATAAAAAATTGTCCTCTAAGCTTGATAATCCTTGACATCGGCATATTTTAATAGTATTATTATTTTGTTGTATTTCGTACAATGAAAACAAAATTAGGAGGTGCTTTAGTGGGACCCGAAACACTTACGGTTGTTATTGCTGTAGTTATAACTACTATAGTTGTTGGTCTTGTTACTTGGCTTATTGCAACTACTTATCATAAAAATGTAGTAGAAGCAAAAATCGGCAATGCCGAAACCAAGGCAAGAGAGATTATAGATAAGGCATTAAAAACGGCAGAGAGTAAGAAGAAGGAAGCTCTTTTAGAGGCTAAAGAGGAAAATCTCAAAGCAAAGAATGATCTTGAAAAAGAGATGAGAGACAGAAGAAATGAAGTTTCAAAACTTGAAAAGAGAGTCATTGCAAAGGAAGAAGCTGCTGACAAAAAGGCAGAAATCCTTGAGAGAAAAGAGCAGTCCGTTGCTGATAAGGAAAACAACTTAAACAAATTAAAAGCCGAGTTGGACAAACTTAATGAGCAAAGAAATCGGGAACTGGAGCGAATTTCAGGTTTAACCTCCGAACAGGCAAAAGATTTGCTGCTTAAATCTATTGAAGAAGATGTGAAGTTAGATGCAGCAAAGTTAGTTAAGGAAACAGAAGCAAGAGCAAAAGAGGAAGCTGATAAAAAAGCAAAGGAATACATTGTTAATGCAATTCAAAAATGTGCAACAGACCATGTATCCGAAGCCACAATTTCGGTCGTTCAGCTCCCTAGTGATGAAATGAAAGGCCGAATCATTGGTAGAGAGGGACGTAATATCAGAACCATCGAAACCATGACCGGTGTAGACCTTATTATCGATGATACTCCGGAAGCTGTCGTGCTTTCGAGCTTTGATCCGATAAGAAGAGAAGTTGCAAGAATTGCACTTGAAAAGCTTATCGTTGATGGTCGTATCCATCCTGCAAGAATTGAAGAGATGGTTGAAAAGGCTAAAAAAGAAGTTGATAATAAGATTCGCGAGGAAGGAGAGAATGCTTGTCTGGAAGTAGGCGTTCACAGCGTACATCCGGAATTGGTTAAGTTGTTGGGTAGAATGGTTTATCGTACAAGCTTTGGTCAAAATGTACTTAGACATTCTATCGAAGTGGCACAGATTTCCGGAGTTTTGGCCGGAGAATTGGGATTGGATATTAGAGTTGCCAAACGTGCCGGACTTCTTCATGATATCGGTAAGTCTATTGATCACGAGGTTGAAGGCTCGCACGTTACAATCGGTGCTGACCTTTGTAGAAAATACAAGGAATCACAGATTATTATTAACGCAGTAGAGGCTCACCACGGTGACGTTGAACCACAAAGTCTTATAGCCGTTATTGTTCAGGCTGCAGATGCAATTTCTGCTGCAAGACCGGGTGCAAGACGTGAGGCTCTTGATACTTACACTAACAGATTAAAAGAACTTGAAGACATCGCTAATGCTTTTGACGGTGTTGATAAATCTTTTGCTATTCAGGCAGGTCGTGAGATTCGTGTAACAGTTGTTCCTGAGAAGATATCTGATGCTGACATGGTTTTACTTGGTAGAAACATTTCTAAGCAGATTGAGTCTTCACTCGAATATCCTGGCCAGATTAAGGTCAGTGTTATAAGAGAATCCCGTGTCGTTGATTATGCAAAATAGTCATCTACAAAGATTTCAAAGAGATTTGCGCGAAGGAAAAATTTTCCTTCGCGCTTTTTTTGTTTTCCTATTGACATTTGTATTTTTATGATATAAAATTGCAAACGATTTGCAAATGCGAACAATTTGCAAATGCAAGTGGCTTGCAATTTTGAAATATAAATATTTTTGGAAAGGACTTATGATGAAAAGATTTTTGAAAAGAGCCCTGGCTCTTACAACTGTGGTTGTGTGCAGTTTTGGTTTATTAACAGGATGTGGAAGCAATGCAAATGCAAAAACAGGTGATTCTAAGAAAACAATTGTAACTGATTCATATGCTGCTTATGATTTTGTGCTTAATATTCTTGGAGATAATGCTTCTGATTATGAAGTTGTATATCTTCTTGATACAGGCGTTGATTTACATAGTTTTCAGCCAAGTGTTGCTCAGATGGCAACAATTTCAATGGCTGATATGTTTATCTTTGTTGGCGGTGAATCAGATGAATGGGCTGTTGATGCTGTGTCTGAAGCTAAAAATTCCGGCCTTGTTGCCATTAACATGATGGATGTATTAGAAGACTATATTAAGGAAGAAGAAGCAGTTAATGAGGTTGACACAGAAGAAGATGATCACGACCATGATGAAGAAGAGGAAGAAGTTGAATACGACGAGCATGTATGGCTTTCGATTAAGAATGCAATTAGGCTTGTAGAAGCAATTTCTGACGGTATTGAAAAAATTGATTCAGAAAATTCATCAAGGTACTCGGATAATGCGGATGCTTATGTAGCAAAGCTTACAACACTTGATGAATCATTTGAAGCCGTTGTTCATGCTTCAGATACGGATGTTGTGGTATTTGGTGACAGATTCCCATTCAGATACTTTACCGATGATTATGATTTAACTTATTACGCTGCTTTTGTCGGATGCAGTGCGGAAACAGAAGCAAGCTTTGAAGTAATTGTTTATCTTGCACAAAAAGTTGATGAATATGATTTGGATTATATCTTCGTTATTGAAAATGCAGACGAAAGTATTGCAGAAACAATAATAAGTAATACACAAAATAAGAATGTACAAATACTTACATTTAATTCTCTTCAGTCTGTAAGTTCATCTGATATTTCCGGCGGTCTTACATACATTTCTGCAATGGAATCCAATCTTGCCAATTTAAAATTGGCACTTGGGGTAACAGAGTAAATTAACAGTTAATATACATAAAAATGTCGTAGCCAATAAGAGCGCTGCGACTTTTTTACAATTATTTAATATTTTTTAAATAATTGAGTATTGACTATATCGAAATAAATAATATAATACTAAATAGTTAGACGATAAACTAATCTCGAAATTATTTTTGAAAGGAGACAATATGCAGTTAACGAAAAAAAACAGAGCATTTCATCTTGTGATTCAGGTTTGTCACGACCATAAAGATTTGCTTGAAAGTAAGCTTAGAGCTACGGGGCTTTATTCAACAAACCACAGAATGCTTATGTTTATTTCAAAGAACAAGAGCTGTTCTCAGAAAGAAATTGCTGAGGATTTTAAGGTTTCAACCGCAACGGTTGCGGTAAATCTTAAAAAGATGGATAATGCAGGTCTTATTGAAAGAAAACCGCTAGAGGACGATAATCGTTACAACGTTTTGGAGATTACTCCAAAGGGACAGAAAATTATTGATAAAAGTGAGGAAATCTTTAAAAGTATCGACGATAAAATGTTTGAAGATTTTACTGACGAAGATTTAGAGATTTTTACGGGATATCTTGAGAGAATTGAGAGTAATCTTAATTCTTATGATAAATGATGATGTGGAAAGGATTTATTATGACTAAGAATATTAAACAAAAAAAGATAAGTTATGCTAAATATATTAAGCCATATCTCTCAGCCTTTATTTTGGGCCCTTTGTTTATGCTTGTTGAAGTTTTCGGCGAAGTTGTAATGCCAAAACTTCTTGCTCTGATTATTGATGAAGGCGTAAATAATGAAAGAGGCACGGGATATGTCATTTTTATAGGCGTATGTATGGTTTTAATGGCACTTTTTATGATGGTTGGCGGTGTGCTTGGCGCATACTTTGCAATCAAGGCATCAACAAAATTTGCCAATGATTTACGAAAAGATATATTTGCAAAGGTTCAGAAATTCTCGTTTGCAAATATTGATAAGTTTAGCACCGGATCTTTGGTAACGCGTTTAACAAATGATATTACACAGATTCAAAACTTTATTGCAATGATTTTACGTATGGCACTTCGTGCACCGGGTATGATGATTGGTGCAATTATAATGGCACTCGCAATTAATGCAAAACTTGCAGGCGTGGTTATTGCGGTAATACCGTTCCTTATCATTGTAATGGGTGTAATTCTTAAGTTTGGCTATCCAAAGTTTAAGGCAATGCAGAACAAACTTGATACTCTTAACAATTCATCACAGGAAGGCTTAACAAATATCAGAGTTGTAAAGAGTTTTATAAGAGAAGATTTCCAAACAGAAAAGTTTGAAACTGCCAACAAGGATTTAAGAGATACATCTCTTTCTGCTTTACATATTATGGTTGCCGTAATGCCTGCAATGACCCTTGTTATGAACGTTACAGTACTTGCAATTGTATGGTTTGGCGGAAATCAGATTATTAATAATACGGGAATGACGGTTGGTAATTTAAGCTCATTTATTACCTACGTAATGCAGATTCTCATGTCTCTTATGATGACATCAATGATCTTTCTTTCAAGCTCAAGAGTAATGGCATCTTCAAAGCGTATTAAGGATGTTCTTGCAGAAGAAGTTGACCTTACCGATGATGATGCAAAATGTAAAGACAGCGAAGTATCAGACGGATCAATCGAATTTAACAATGTTAACTTTAAATATTATAAGAATAACGAAGAATGGGTTTTGGAAAATCTTAACTTTAAGATTGAATCCGGCGAAACAGTTGGTATTATCGGTTCAACAGGTTCGGGAAAAACTTCATTGGTAAATCTTATACCTCGTTTGTATGACACTGATGAAGGTGAGGTCTTGGTAGGCGGAATCAATGTAAAAGATTACTCCCTTACAAAATTGCGTGATGCCGTTAGTTGCGTGCTTCAAAAGAACCTTCTTTTCTCAGGTACAATTGCGGAAAACCTTCGTTGGGGAAATGAAGAAGCAACAGATGAAGAACTTAAAACAGCTGCAAAATATGCACAGGCAGATTCGTTTGTATCGAATTTTGCCGATGGCTACGATATGGAACTTGGCCAGGGCGGTGTGAATGTATCCGGCGGTCAGAAACAGAGATTATGTATTGCAAGAGCATTACTTAAAAAACCTAAGGTTTTAATTCTCGATGATTCAACATCTGCGGTTGATACTGCAACAGAAGCTAATATCAGAAAAGCTTTTAAAGAGCAGCTTGAAAATGTAACAAAGATTATAATTGCCCAAAGAATTTCATCCGTTATGGATTCGGATAAGATAATTGTTATGGATGAAGGAAAGATTATGGGTATCGGTACACATGATGAATTAATGAAATCATGTGAAACTTATCAGGAGATTTATTACTCTCAGGTTGATAAGGAGGTGACTGCATAATGTCAAATACATCAAATATTGTTTTCTCGGAAGAAAGAAGAAAAAAGATTGTTGATAAATATATTACATCGAAGATGGACAACAAGATTCAGCCGGAAAAAGCGAAAGGCGGTTTGCCCGGAGGTCCCGGACCGAGAGGAATGAGAGGTAACGGCGGTAAGCCAAAGGATACAAAGGCAGTCGTTTCAAGAATCTTTAAGTATATCAGTGCAGATAAGTTTAAGATTGGATTTGTTTTTATTTGCGTAGTTATTACTTCAATAAGTTCACTTCTTGCAACGGCGCAGTTACAGCCAATAATTGATTTGTTAAAATCCGATGCCGCAAAAGCGGACAAAGTTGACGGACTTTTAAGT
>CAJOOB010000097.1 GCA_905236025.1 uncultured Lachnospiraceae bacterium | reverse complement strand
TCTGTATGTAAAATAAAGCTCAGCACTGTCTTTTTTTGTTCTTACTTCCAGGGCAAGGCATAAATCCTCATCGAAATAAACCTGCTCTTTAGAGCCCGATACAATACCGACAACAGTCATTGTAACTTCGACGTAATTACTGCTTCCCCACATCTTTTTATTTGTAAAATAAAAATTGATTTCCGTGCCAAGCAGGCTATCATCGGTCGTCGTAATAACAATTTCATTGTAGCTTTCAGGAAGTCTTCCCTGTGATAAATCACTTTCAGAGATATTGGTTTCACTCTTTACATACTTTGAAGAATCAAGAAATTTAGCCGTTGTAACAGAAGTTTTACTGTCTTTATATACAAGCTCGTAATCTTCGTCTTCTTTGTAATAATAACTGAAATCACCAACCGCTCCGTAAAGTTCAACGCTGTCAACCTTTGAAATTGAAGCAAGGATCTGTGCATCCTCGGCCGTTATCTCGGAACCGTCAGAGTTTCTTACAATAATACGCGTCATATCCGTATTTAAAAAGGCGGTATTTTGTACATCTCGCATGGTTGCATCATCCATATTCTTAACAAAGAGTCCAACCATAATCGTAAAGCTCATAGCCGTAATTAATAAAAACGAGAAAATAAAGAAATTTCTGTGAGGAGTTGCAAAACGGTTCATTCTTACAAACTTCTTTGCCGTTGCAAATTTGTCTCTGTGAATACCTGCATCTTCCCTTCCGAAAAAGAATTTTCTTATTGGATTAATTCTATGTTTTCTACCCCTTACAACGCTTGCCTCATCCGGTACATCCGCTGCAGGTCTTATAACTCTGTTTTCAACAACTTCACTGTCGTAAAGTCTGACTTTTCTTGTTGCATACGGTTCAGCCTGGTCATAATTATGAGTAACCACAATTACAAGCTTTTCTTTTGAAAGATCGCTTAAAATCTGCATAACGGCCATACCGTTTTCAATATCAAGGTTACCCGTAGGCTCATCCGCAATAATAATATCTGTATTTTTAGCAAGGGCTCTTGCAATACCAAGACGCTGTTTCTGTCCGCTTGACATATGAGACGCTTTATTTTTGGCCTGTTTCTTTAAGCCAACCTTTTCTAAGCATTCCATTGCCTTTTTTCTTCGTTCTTTTTTTGAAAGCTTCCCGTAATTTTCTTCGCAGATAAGTAATACGCTTTCAACGTTTTCCAAAGCCGTGTAACTGTCAATCAGATTGTAAGACTGGTAAATAAGACTTATCTTATTTCTTCTGTAATCATCCCAATCCTGTTCACTGTAAGCGGAGGTTTCATGGCCATCGAAATAAAGCTCACCATCTTCATAAGAATCCATACCGCTAATAACATTAAGCAAGGTACTCTTACCCGAACCCGATTCACCTGTAATTACCACGAATTCGCCTTTTTTAAACTCGAGGTTAACATTCCTAAGTCCAAGAGTCGCCGTTGTATCGGTGTAATAAAACTTAGATACGTCCTTTAATTTAATCATTGCCCTGTCTTTTTCCTTTACCTTTTTACTTCTTTTACCAACGCTGTATTAACCCTTCATGCAGCTAAAAATCCATAGTCATTTTTCACTGTATGATATAGTAACATGGTAAAAAATTGTTGGCAATATGACTAAATGATATTTAATTTTATTTTAATAAATTGTGCATTTTACACAAAAGTGCTCTTGGTTTTACAAAAACAAAAACCCCAAAACCTAAAACGACTAAAAAAATTAATCATTTTATGTTTTGGGGGTAAATTACACTTCAAAATACGTATAAACGCTTATTAATTGAGCCTCTGGCGGACAATCTCGTAGGCCAAAACGCCTGCCGCAACAGAAGCATTCAATGAATCAATGTTTCCTTTCATTGGAATGGATGCAACAAAATCACATTTTTCCTTAACGAGCCTGCTTACGCCTTCGCCTTCATTACCAATCACAAGGCCGATTGGTCCTTTAAGATTTAGGTTATACATGGTTTCACCGCCCATATCCGCGCAAACAAACCAAAGACCTTCTTTTTTTAATTCATCAATGGTATTTGAAATGTTTGTAACCTTTGCAACAGGGGTAAAATTAATTGCTCCTGCACTTGTTCTTACAACGGTTGCGGTAAGTCCGACCGCTCTTCTTTTTGGAATAATAACACCGTGTGCACCCGCAAGATTTGCGGTTCTGATTATTGCGCCAAGATTATGCGGATCTTCAATATTATCAAGAATAAAAATAAAAGGATCTTCTCCCTTTTCTTTTGCCGCGTTTAAAATATCGGAAACCTCTGCATAATCGTATGCCGCAGCATACGCAATAACACCCTGATGCATGCCGGTTTTTGACATTTCATCAAGTCTTTGCTTAGATACATAATTAATGACTGTATCATTCTTCTTTGCTTCTCTTACAATTGTATTAACCGGACCGTCATGACAGCCATCCAAAACAAAGAGTTTATCAATGGTTTTACCCGCTCTGTAAGCTTCTGTAACCGCATTACGACCTTCAATTGTATATTCTTCGTATCTCATATAAGCCTTTCAACAATAAAATTTACTGTGACTGCAGTTCTTCGTTATATCTTCTAAGACCTTCCTTAATTAATTCTTCAAGTCTTTTTGTCTCACCCGTTAAATACAAATACCCAATCAGCGCTTCAAATCCCGTTGCGGCGTGATAATCACCCTTTGATGCGTTTTTTGCGGTGGAGTAAGTCTTTGCATTTCTTCCTCTTCTGTATACGCTTTTTTCATCTTCACTAAGTTCATCATCCAAAAGCCTTACCACCATGGCCTGAGCCTGTGCTTTAACGTATGAAGCGGTTTTTTTGTTTAATTTATCTACAGCCGCCTCAGTATTAACAACGGTAGCGGTTCTTACAATAAGTTCGTAAACCGCATCTCCTATATATGCCAAAACAAGAGGAGGATAGGAATGTATATCCCTATCCGGCAACTCTAAAATATCTTTTGTAATTTTAAAAAGATCTATGCTCTCTCCCATACGGTTCCCTCTCTGGTATCCTTAATGGTAATTCCCTTTGAAAGAAGTTCTTCTCTGATTGCATCGGCAGTTGCAAAATCTTTATTCTTCTTTGCTTCTTTTCTCTGTGCAATCTTTTCTTCAACGTATGCCACAAGTTCCGCATCTTCTTTGGAATCTTCCTTAGCTTTTCTTAAAGAAAGTAAAGAAAGAGAAAGTACATAATCAAAGCTTTCAACCAAAGCAAGCTTTGTTGAATCTGAAATATCAGCCTTTAAAACATCATACAAAACAGTGATTGCCTGTGATGAGTTAAGGTCGTTTGACATGGCATTTTCAAATTCTTCTTTATATTTATTAAATGCAGCCTCGTCCTTTGTACCCTCATCCTTTAAAGAAGCAACTCTCTTTAATAGCTTTTCATACGCAACCGTAACATTATCAAGGTTTTCATATGAAAATTCAAGTGGCTTACGATAATGTGACTGTAAGCAGAAGAATCTGTAAGCAAGCGGATTGTATCCCTTTTCTTCAAGTAATGAAACGGTAAGGAATTCACCCTTTGACTTACTCATCTTACCCTGTTTATCATTTAAATGATGTACGTGGAACCAGTAATTACACCACTTGTGTCCAAGATAAGCTTCAGACTGGGCAATTTCATTGGTGTGGTGAGGGAAGATATTATCAACACCGCCACAGTGAATGTCCAAATGCTCTCCAAGGTGCTTCATGCTGATACATGAACACTCGATATGCCAGCCCGGATAACCGATTCCCCAAGGGCTCTGCCACTTAAGTTCCTGGTTGTCAAACTTTGATTTTGTAAACCAAAGTACAAAGTCACCTTTGTTACGTTTGTTTGAATCTTCATCAACGTCATCTCTTACGCCGACCATAAGTTCTTTTTCCGTCTGGCTTGAGAAAACGTAATAATCCTTAAGCTTTGAAGTATCAAAATAAATATTGTCACCGGCAGAATATGCATAACCGGTCTCTAAAAGTTTATCAATAACTTTAATATAATCATCAATATGGTTAGTAGCAGGATCAACAACGTCCGGCATCTTGATATTAAGTTTTGCGAAGTCAACAAAGAAAGCATCGGCATAAAATTTTGCAATTTCCATTACACTCTTATGCTCACGCTTTGCGCCCTTAAGCATCTTATCCTCACCCGTATCCGCATCAGATGAAAGATGGCCGACATCTGTGATATTCATAACACGCTTAACGTCATATCCGACATATCTCAAAGTTTTCTCAAGAATGTCTTCCATTATGTATGAACGAAGGTTACCGATATGAGCAAAATGATACACCGTAGGACCACAGGTATACATTCTTACCTTACCATCTTCGTAAGGAATAAACTGTTCTACCTTCCTCGTTAATGTATTATAAAAGCTCACTTTATTTTCCATATGTTTCTCCTATACCCTTCTTTAAGAACTTAATTTTAAATTTTATTTACCGTCATCGATCTTTTCACGCATATTATCAAGTTCCCTACGCAAATCTTCATTTTCTTTTTCAATATGCATAAGTTCATTCATAACCGGATCCGGAAGATCAACCTGATTAAGATCAATCCAAGGTACTCTTTCATTATCACGCTTAACCACGCGTCCCGGAACCCCGACAACTGTTGAGTTAGGCGGAACCTCGCTTAAAACAACGGAACCCGCACCAATCTTTGAATTTGCACCAATGGTAAATGAGCCCAAAACCTTTGCGCCCACACTCACCATCACATTATCTTCAAGAGTCGGGTGTCTCTTTCCGCTTTCCTTACCCGTACCGCCCAAAGTTACGCACTGGTACAAAGTAACGTTGTTACCAATAACCGCAGTTTCACCAATAACAACTCCTGCGCCGTGATCTATAAAGAATCCCTTTCCAATGGTTGCACCCGGATGAATTTCAATACCGGTCTTTCTTGCCGCCCTTTGAGAAATGAGTCTTGCTCTGAAATATTTTCCTTTAAGATAAAGCTTATGTGCTCTACGATACGCTCTCATTGCCTTAAAATGAGGGTACAAAAGCACTTCCCACTTGTTTTTAATGGCAGGATCCCTTTCTTTTATAATTTCATACTCTTCCTGCCAGTCCTTAAAAAAGCCCATTAGTATCATACCTCGTGTCTGATATAAATAATTCAACCCTTATAATATACCATATTATCCGCGTAATGTGTCTAACATTTCTTTTTTGTTTTTTGCACGCATAAGAGTTTCTCCAACCAAAACAGCGTCAGTGCCGTTTTCATACAGTTTTTTTATATCATCCGGCGTTTTAATTCCGCTTTCTGCAACAAAGACTTTATCAGAAGGAACAAGCTTTCTTAAATTCACGCTGTTATTTATATCAACCGTAAAATCACGTAAGTCCCTGTTATTTACGCCAATAATTCCCGCATCTGCATGTAATGCTCTTTCAACCTCTTCTTTAGAATGAGCTTCAACAATTGCACTAAGTCCCAAAGAATGCGCAAGACTAAGATAATCCTTAAGTCTTGCATCATCCAAAATTGCACAGATAAGAAGTACCGCAGATGCGCCAATAACCTTTGCTTCATAAATCATATATTCATCAATGGTAAAATCCTTACGGATAATCGGAATGCTTACGTTTTTTGCAATTTCTTTTAAGTATTCGTTAGAACCCTTAAAATAAAAGGGTTCGGTAAGACAGGAAATTGCATCCGCTCCGGCATCCTCATATGATTTTGCAATCTCAACATAAGGAAAATCCTCTGCAATAATCCCTCTGGAAGGAGATGCTTTCTTAACCTCACAAATAAAGGCCATCCCGTTATTGTTAAGCCTTCTTTGTCTGAGCGCCGCCTTAAATCTAAAATCATTTGAAACAGGCATACTAAGCGCTTTACTTTTAATTTCTTCAAGCGACACCTTTTTCTTTTCAAATTCAATTCTCTCTTTTGTTTTTTCTGCAATTTCCTGTAAAATCATCGTTAATCCTTTATATCACTACTGTGTGATTGCTTCCTTCATGCTCTTTACATATTCAGCCACATAAGGAACGCATTCCTTACCGTATTTTGCAATAATCTTTACAATAGCCGAGCCAACAATAACACCGTCTGCATATGCAGCCATCTTCTTTGCCTGCTCAGGTGTGGATATCCCAAAACCTACAGCTGCAGGAATGTCCTTTGCAGCCTTGACAAGTTCAACCATTTTGCCGATATCCGTTGTAATTTCACTTCTTACACCCGTAACACCAAGAGAAGATACGCAGTAAACAAAGCCTTCAGCCGAAGATGCAATCATCTTTACTCTTTCATGAGAAGTCGGTGCAATAAGAGAAATCATATCAAGTCCGTATTTAGAAGCAACAGATGCAAACTCTTCCTTTTCTTCATATGGAACATCAGGGAGTATAATTCCGTCCATACCCGCCTCTTTGGCATTTGTCATGAATTTTTCCATTCCGTATGAATAAACAACATTTGCATATGTCATAAATACCATTGGTATTTTAACATCCTTACGGATTTCCTTAACCATATCAAAGATTTTATCAGTCGTTACTCCGCCTGATAATGCTCTGATGTTAGCTTCCTGAATAACAGGACCTTCTGCAGTCGGGTCGGAAAAAGGAATTCCAAGTTCAATTAAATCTGCGCCCGATAAAGCCATTGCTTTAATAATTTCTTTTGTAACCTCCAAAGAAGGATCTCCACAGGTTACAAACGGTATGAATGCTTTTTTGTTTTCAAAAGCCTTATATATATTACTCATATATATCCTCCCCTCTGTAACGGGCGATGGCTGCAACGTCCTTATCACCACGGCCTGAGATGTTGATTACAACAATCTGATCTTTTGGAATGTCTTTTACAATCTTAAGTGCGTGTGCAACAGCGTGAGCACTTTCAATTGCAGGAATTATACCTTCTGTTCTTGAAAGATATTCAAAAGCATCAACCGCTTCATCATCAGTAACTGCAACGTATTCAGCTCTCTTTGTGTCATAAAGCCAAGCGTGCTCCGGTCCTATTCCAGGATAATCCAGGCCTGCTGAAATTGAGTAAACAGGAGCAATCTGGCCATATTCATCCTGACAGAAATATGACTTCATACCGTGAAAAATACCTTCCCTACCTGTATTAATCGTTGCTGCTGTTTCTTTTGTATCAATCCCTCTTCCTGCTGCCTCGCAGCCAATAAGTCTTACAGACTTATCCTCAATAAAATGATAAAAAGCACCAATTGCGTTAGAACCGCCGCCCACACATGCCATAACGACATCCGGGAGCTTTCCTTCAGCCTCTAACATCTGGCTCTTAATTTCTCTTGAAATAACTGCCTGAAAATCTCTTACAATGGTTGGGAAGGGATGAGGTCCCATAACAGAGCCAAGTACGTAATGAGTATCATCAATTCTGTTAGTCCACTCACGCATTGTTTCAGATACAGCATCCTTTAAAGTGCCCGTTCCCGAAGATACAGGATGCACCTTTGCTCCAAGGAGTTTCATTCTATATACGTTAAGCGCCTGGCGCTTTGTATCTTCTTCCCCCATAAACACTTCACACTCTAACCCCATAAGTGCCGCAACAGTGGCAGTTGCAACGCCGTGCTGGCCCGCACCGGTTTCAGCAATAACTCTGGTTTTACCCATACGCTTTGCCAAAAGACACTGACCCAAAACGTTGTTGATTTTATGAGAGCCCGTGTGGTTTAAGTCTTCTCTCTTTAAGTATACCTTTGCACCACCAAGGTCCTTTGTCATATGCTCTGCATAATAAAGTCTTGACGGTCTGCCGGCATAATTATTGTATAAATCTGTGAGTTCCTTATTAAATAAAGGATCATCTTTATATTTGTTATACGCTTCTTCAAGTTCGATAACAGCATTCATAAGCGTTTCAGGAATGTACTGTCCGCCGTGAATACCAAATCTTCCCTTGGAATTTAAAGAATTTTCCATTTCTTTTGTCCTTTCAAACAAAGTATATATCTGTCCAAATAGGTAATTTTACATTATTTTTATAATATTTGCAATAAATCGTGTTAATTTGAAAAATGTGCAATTTTTATGAGTTCTTCCATTTTCTTTGAATCTTTTAAGCCGTCAGTTTCCGCACCGCCCGATAAATCAAGTGCATATGACGGATACTTAATTGCTTCTTTAATGTTTGACAAATTAATTCCGCCGGCTAAAAACACCGGCTTTGCATCATCTTTTTCTTCATGAAACTTAACGTAATCACTAAGCGCACTCCAGTCAAAGCTTTCGCCGCTGCCGCCGCTTCCACTATCCAAAAGTAAGAAATCCGCCAAAGAATCATCCCAAAAAAGAATATCATTTACACTTTTTACGCTTACAGCCTTAATTACCGGTGCATCGCATGAAGCCTTAATTTTTTTAATATCCTCTTTTGTTTCGTCTCCGTGAAGTTGAATATAATCAATCACTTTTTCGTTATATAACTTTACACAGGTATTAATGTCTTCATTTACAAAGACACCCACCGCCTTAATATTTTCATCAAGTATTTTTTTTAAAGCGGCAGCATCCTCAAAGTTTACATATCTTTTACTTTTAGTAAAAAAGATAAATCCAATAAAATCAGGTTTATAATTATTTGCGGCCATAATGTCTTCAATTCTTTTAAGCCCGCAAATCTTTATTTTCTTTGGATTTCCACAAACATTTAAACTCATAAACTGTAATCTTTCAAATATTATCTGTTACTTACTTCAATAACCTTTTCAAGTGTTTCTTTTGCTTTTCCTGAATCAATAAGTTCTGCGGCAAGCTTTACGCCTTCTTCAAAAGTATCTGCCTTACCCGCAATATATAAAGCAGCACCCGCATTTAACAATACGGCGTTTCTCTTATGACCTTTTTCGCCGTTTAATATTGCTCTTGTAATATCGGCGTTTTCCTGTGGTGTACCACCCTTTAAATCATCCTTTGTACATCTTTCAAAACCAAAGTCTTCAGGTGCGATGATTCTTGTCTTATACCATCCGTCCTTAAGCTCACAAATCTTTGTAGGTGCGGATAATGAAATTTCATCGAGTTTATCCATTCCGTAAACAACCATCCCCCTCTTAACGCCAAGGTTTGAAAGAACCTTTGCAAGCGGCTCAACAAGATATTCGTCATATACACCCAAAAGATGCATTTTTGGTGATGCAGGGTTTGTAAGAGGTCCAAGGATATTAAATACTGTTCTGAAACCAAGTTCCTTACGGATTGCCCCAACGTACTTCATTGAAGTATGATATTTCTGCGCAAAGAAGAAACACATTCCCGCTTCCTTGAGAAGTTCAATACACTTTTCAGGTTCCTGATTAATGTTTACGCCAAGCGCTTCAAGACAGTCTGCAGTACCGCAAAGTGAAGAAGCTGCTCTGTTACCGTGCTTCGCAACCTTTACACCGCCTGCTGCCGCAATAAGTGCCGATGTTGTTGAAATATTAAAACTATGAGCATTGTCTCCGCCCGTTCCAACAATTTCAAGTACATCCATTCCCGTATCAACCTTTATTGCATGGTCACGCATTGCTGCCGCACAACCTGCAATTTCATCCGTTGTTTCTGCCTTTGCACTCTTAGTTGAAAGAGCCGCAAGGAAAGCAGCGTTCTGAGTTGGTGTTGTTTCACCGCTCATTATTTCATTCATTACGGCATATGCCTCATCATAGGTTAAATCTTCCTTGTTTACGATTTTTACAATTGCTTCTTTGATCATTGGTTTTTTCCTCCTGTTTTATCAATAAAATTCTTAAGTATTATCTTTCCCTGCGGTGTCATGATGGATTCCGGATGGAACTGAAGTCCGTAAACCGGATATTTTTCATGCATTACCGCCATTATTTCATTATCTTTTGTAACGGCTGTTACCGTAAGTTCTTTTGGCATTGTATTTGCATCCGCTGCAAGTGAATGATATCTTGCAACAGGCATTTCTTTGTCACAGCCTTCAAATAAAGGACAATTTTCGTCAATTGTTACAACCGACTGTTTACCGTGCATCATCTTTTTTGCATACGTAACTGTTGCGCCAAAAGCTGCACATATTGCCTGATGGCCAAGGCATACACCAAGAATCGGGATTTTTCCGGCAAGCTTTTGAACCACTTCAATTATTATTCCTGCATCTTCAGGTCTGCCCGGCCCCGGCGAAATAATGATTCTGTCAGGGTTCATTAATAATATTTCTTCCACCGTCTTGTCATTATTTCTAATAACCTTAATGTCGCTGTCAAGTTCTCCCACATACTGATAAAGGTTATATGAAAAACTGTCATAATTATCAATTAAAAGAGTCATTTAATCAGCCTCCTGTCCGGCATGCAACGCATTAACCACTGCCTTTGCCTTATTTAAGCATTCTTCAAATTCCTTATCCGGATCAGAATCACCGACAATTCCCGCTCCGCTTCTTACAAACACCTTATTGTTCTTTCTATAAGCAATTCTGATTGCTATGCAAGTGTCCATATTGCCCGAAAAATCAATATATCCAATTGCACCGCCGTAAATACCTCTTGTATTTTTTTCAAGTTCTCCTATTATCTGGCACGCTCTTATCTTTGGCGCACCTGAAAGCGTTCCCGCAGGAAGCACTGCTTCAATCGCATCAAGCGCATCCTTATCTTCTCTTATTTCACCGCACACCGTAGAGCCGATATGCATTACATGTGAATATCTTTCAATCGCTCTTAATTTTTCAACCTTAACGGTTCCAAATTTACTTATTTTACCAAGATCGTTTCTTCCAAGGTCCACAAGCATATTGTGTTCCGCAAGTTCTTTTTCATCCGCTAAAAGCTCTTTTTCAAGTCTTAAATCCTCTTCCAGCGTCTCTCCTCTTTTTCTTGTACCTGCAAGAGGGAAAGTATGGACAACGCCGTTTTCAAGCTTTACAAGCGTTTCAGGCGAAGCACCCGCAACCTCAACATCGGTCCCCGAAAAATAAAACATATAAGGAGAAGGATTAATGGTTCTTAACATTCTGTAAGTACTTAAAAGGCTTCCTTCGTATTCTGCAGAAAATCTGTTGGATAAAACAACCTGAAAAATATCTCCTTCTTTTATATATTTCTTGGCTTTTCTTACCATTGTACAGTATTCTTCTCTGTTAAACATCGGTGTTACCTCAGAAAGAAGTTTTCCGTTCGTTTCTTCGATTTTTTTTCCTTCCTTTAAGAGTTTCTTAATCTCTAAAAGTTCATCGCAGGCTTTTTTGTAGCCATCGGCAATATTATCCAGACGCATATTCGCAATAAGTATTATCTTCTGACATACGTTATCAAAGGCAATAACCTTGTCAAAAAGCATTAAATCGAGCTCTTTGAAGTTTTCCGTATCAACCGCATCCGTTCTTGCAGCAGGCTCGCAAAGAGCAAAGTAATCATAAGAAAAATATCCCACAAGACCACCGGTGAAACTCGGAAGTCCCTCAACTTTTGGGCTTTTGTATGAATTTAAAATCTCTCTTATATAATCTGCGGGTTTTTCCGTTTTTATCTCAGTGTCTCCGTATCTTAAAGTACCGTTTTCACTGACAATGTTCAATGTAGGGTTATAACCCAAAAAGGTGTATCTTCCCCAATATTCGTTTGCCATTGCAGACTCAAGCATGTAAACGTGAGATGATTGGTTTTTCAGAATTTTAAGGGCCTCAATCGGCGTAATAAAATCCGAAAGGATTTCAATCGCAACAGGTACAATGTCATATTTACCCTCACGACTGAATTCTTTGATTTGTTCTAAGTCAGGTTTTGTAATCATATGTCCTCCTTGTACTTCTTGTTGCCTGCGTATAAAAAAACACAGGCGATGGTACCGCCTGTGTAAACAAACAATAAAAAATACCCGTGCATAAAGCTACGGATACATTTATACCTTGCACGCTGCGAGATACCAACATATCCCCGGCAACTGACGCATGCCTTACGTCGCAGAATACTAAGATTTACATCTTTTCCTTGCGCCCTCCACGGTCCATTTAATAATATGCATACGACCCTTTCTCAGCATCCGGGCTCTCTGTGCGCGCTCTACTATTTTTATCTCCGTATCATCGGTTTAATAACTTTTACTCCATTATTTAATCACGATTACGTAATAATGTCAATAAATTTTAGATAACACCACAAAAAATATTTCCCCATATAAATTTTAAAGGCTGACAACTTAGCCAGCCTTTAAAATATTATGAAGAAGAAGAAAATTATAACTTTAACGCCGGTAAAACGTTTCCGTCATAATCAAACAAAGCTTGATTAGCCCACTCATTACCGCAGGGACCTTTTGCGTCCATGTATTTAAGTGAGTCTTCTGTTGCCCATCCGGATCCCGGAACCGGAATCCACGCAGGTTCCCAGTAATAATAGCCCTTACCGTGATTATTTGGCACATTGTCAATAATCTGAAGAAGCCTTTTCATGAAATCAACCTGACCTTCTTTTGACATTGGATATTCTACCTTTTCTGCAAGTTCCGGTCTTGTTGCCATTCCCATTCGCTCTTCTTTTGTGAGTTTTTCGTAATGTGCATAATCTTCCATGGTATACCCCATTGAAACCTCGGCAACTATCAAATCCTTGTTATAACGCGTCGCAATATCGTTCATGTTATTCTCAAGCATGTCAAATGTTCCGTGCCAGAACGGATAATACGAAAGACCGATAATATCAAAATCTTCCCCGCGTTTAACATAGTTATCAAACCATTCTCTGTAAAGTTTGTTGTTTCCGCCGTTATCAAGATGTATCATGACCTTTGCATCGCACTCGCTTCTTACCGCTTTAACACCTGAAGAAACAAGTTTTGCAATATTATCATAATTTGGAACATCATTTCCTTCGGTATATATTTTGCCATGCGGCCAAAGCATACCGTTTGTGATTTCATTTCCAACCTGGACAAAATCCGGCGTAACATCCGCCTTTTTTAATTCATTAATCACATCTTTAGTGTATGAATTAACAGCGTCAACAAGCTTATCTAAACCGTAATCTCTCCACGCCTTTGGAAGTATCTGTTTTCCGGGATCCGTCCAGAAATCGCTGTAATGAAGATCAAGCAAAAATGACATATTATGCTCTTTAGCCTTTTGGGCAATTGTCTTTACACAGTCAATATCACAGTTTCCTGCGCCATACGGATTTCCGTTTTCAGAATACGGGTCATTCCATAAACGAAGCCTTACGGAGTTTACTTTATACTTTTGTAAAATATCAAACAGATCTGCTTCCCTACCGTCGTCATAAAATTTGCCGCCGCAATTTATTACTTCCAGGTATGTGGAAACATCCATTCCCTTTATTTGTTCCATAAAAACCTTTCAACACTTATAAGTGTTGCTTTCATAAATTAGTCGTTAAAGTCTTCAACAGTATAACGCTTAAGCATATCTCTGTATCTGAAACGTGCCATCTCATTTTTTGCAAGAACATCTTCTTCAGTGCCGGTGTACTGGCATCTGATACAGTAATACTCCTTTTTTTCTTTATCATAGAACATATCAATATCCAAATCACGCATAAAGCAGCTTGGACATCTGTAATTTAATTTGCCTTTTCCAGATTGAGCCATGTCGAATATTCCTCCTCGTTCTTAGCTTCAAATGTGTATCCAAGTGTAAACATAGGTGAAAATGCATAACCTTCCTTAACGTATCCGTTTGCATCTTTCTTATCCGTATTCATGGAAACAAGTGTATTGATTGGAGGTACCAAAGCACTTACTAAAGATGCTCCCAAAACCGCCTCTTCTCTGCACTTATATGCGTAATCAATGTGCTTATCGCCACTTTGTGCCTTAATATCAAGTTTAATACTTGTCATATCCTCTGAATATTCTGTTGTTCCGTAGCATGCAACCATATATTCATTAATTGATACTTTAGCCAAAGGATTGCTCATATTTGTAATCTTACGCTCATATCTTATCTTTGAACTGCCTTCTTCAAAGTGAATCTTTGTACATACAGTCAAAGTAAGGTCTGAAAATTCAATATCAACTGGATCAAGAGTAAGTACTCTGTCACCGTTTTCGTTACTGAAATGGGCCTTTGTTCTGCAAAGACACAAATCTGCTTCTTCGCCCTTGTAAGAAATCTTGGCACTTCTTACCGTACCTTCACCCGCATAATGTGTAAAGTAACCCGCCCTGTACTTTTCCTGAATAAGGAATGGATATGAAGCATCAGTAACATGCTTTGTTCCAATACCAACCGGCCACTCTAATTTTGCAACGTAAGGTCTTAAGTCAACAAGTGCACCACCCTGGTCCATATTGATGCAGGCTCTCATGTATGGGTCTGTGTACCAGAATAACTGCTTCTTTGAGCCGTAAAGAATATCCTTCCAAAGTGCACATTCAGGCTCTTCATACGTCTTATTTGCTCTGTAGTAATCTGCAAACTCGGCCATGGTCATATCTTCAAGCTTACCCTCTTTCTTAAGCTGTCCGTAATATGCCATACCGTCTTCATAAGACTGCTTTAAAAGCTCGTACGGAGCTTCCCAGCGTCCCATCTTGTTCATCCAGCCCGGTCCGACAAACATCATATTGTACGCAAGCCCGTTGTTAAGTCTTGCAAATGAACGGTACTGATCAATAATATTAAACAAATAAGGATATTTACCGTCTTTGTAAATCATACCTCTGAGTACGTTTTGCGGATGTGTACCAAAGTTTGAACCGTTACCGTCATAACATGCAATAAGATCTCTTGATAAATGAGGTATTGCAACAATACCGCTGTCTTCTTCCTTATTTGCTGCAGGTGCGTGAGTATTTGCCTTAGACGGAATCCAAGGAGCCCAAGGACCGCCATCCATAAACGTATACCACGAATTGTTACATGTATGATATGCCTTTGGACCTTCTTCCCAACATGTGGCAACCGCACACTTAACTGACGGATACTTTTCTTTGATGTAGTTTGTAAGTTCGGCATCCATATAATATGAACCTGTTGATTCAGGATAGAAACCGAAAATATCATGGAATTTCTCAAATACGTCGTTTACAATGGAAATCTTGTCTTCCATGCTAAACATCCATATACAAAAATCTTTGGTCTTATATTTTTCTCTGAATTCCTTGCAAGGAAGTCCCAAAAGCGTAAGAGCAATTTCATCTCCGTATTTTTCATGATGTTCCTTTGCAAGATTAACTGCTTCTTCATTGAAAAGAGAAGCGTATGTCATTTGGATTGTAGTCTTCAATCCGTTTTTATGAGCAATTTCCTGCTGAGTCTTGAAAATATCAAGTGACTCTGTAAGAAGAGATTTTCTTGAAATATCTTCCTTTGCTCCCTGCCCTGTAACCTTTTCGGCATATTCAGGAACCATTTCAGGTCTGTGAATAATGTTTACAACAAATTTTTCTTCCATTTTATCCCTTTCTGTCCCCTTTCACGTATACTCCCCTGTCAATCGAGTAGGCTGACTCCTACTCGATTTCGCACACGAACATTCCGCACTTAGTGCTCCATGTTCTTACGACCGGCAAATGAATTT
>CAJOOB010000096.1 GCA_905236025.1 uncultured Lachnospiraceae bacterium | reverse complement strand
TTGACCTGTTGCGAAAAATTCTGTCCGTTCCCGCCGTTACCCGGCATATTATTAGCATTATTATCCATTTGCACTTCCTATAACTGTACTGTAACAAAAATATCGTAAATGGCCTTGATTGCCTTATCAAAATCAGCATTTGAAACACCAATAATGATATTTAACTCGCTTGAACCCTGGTCAATCATACGAACGTTAACATGAGCGTGTGCAAGAGAAGAGAAGATTCTTCCCGCAGTACCTCTTGTTGACTTCATGCCACGACCAACAACCGCAATAAGGGCAAGATCTGAAGCAAGATCGATTGAATCAGGCTGTGCAAGTCTGTGAATATCTGCAAGAACCTGCTGTTCATGTTCCTCAAAATCTGACTGATGAACAAATACTGTCATTGTGTCAATACCTGAAGGTACGTGCTCAAATGAAATTCCGCTGTCTTCAAAAGCCTGTAAAACCTTACGGCCAAAACCGATTTCGGAGTTCATCATGTCTTTTTCAATATTAACCGCACAGAAGCCCTTCTTACCTGCAATACCGGTAATTGTGTATTTCGGCTTTGCGCATGTGTTACCGACAATAAGTGTACCCTTATCTTCAGGCTTGTTTGTATTCTTAATGTTTATCGGAATACCTTCCTTACGAAGAGGGAAAGTTGCGTCTTCATGAAGAACCGTTGCACCCATGTATGCTAATTCTCGAAGTTCCTGGTAAGTAATTGTTTCAATAACTTCAGGATTTTCAATAACACGAGGATCTGCAATAAGGAAACCGGAAACATCGGTCCAGTTCTCATATAAATCTGCGCGTACGGAACGTGCAACAATTGAACCTGTTACATCAGAACCGCCTCTTGAGAAGGTCTTAACCGTACCGTCATCATATGCACCGTAGAACCCCGGAATAACTGCTCTTTCAACATTCTTAAGCTTATCGCCGAGAATGTCATATGTCTTTTCCGCATTAAAGCTTCCGTCATGAGCAAAGAAGATGTACTCTGCAGAATCAAGGAATTCATATCCCAAATATTTTGCCATGATTATACCGTTTAAGTATTCGCCTCTTGAAGCGGCATAATCCGAGCCTGCCTTTGCGGAAAAATTTTTCTCTATAACTTCAAATTCTTTACTAAGATCAAGATCCAGGCCAAGTCCGGCAATGATTTCATCATATCTTTCCTTAATTTTTCCAAGCTTTGTCTTGAAAGCCTTTCCGGATTCAGCTGTAGCGTAGCAATCGTAAAGCATATCCGTTACTTTGGTATCTCCGGAAAATCTCTTTCCCGGTGCACTTGGAACGACATATCTGCGGGCTTCGTCTGCTCTTATAATATCGCCCACTTTTTTAAACTGTTCAGCGCTGGCCAAAGAACTTCCGCCGAATTTTACTACTTTCTTCATCTTACAAATCTCCATTCTGATTTTTAAAATACATAACTGTACAGAATATTTTTATATAACAACAACGAAAAAAATGCAAGCCTTTAAGACTCATAATTTTTAAGAGCTGCATTTAAAGAATCCAAAACCTCATTTTTTAACTCCTTCGGATACACCACCTTAAATACATCCGCATATTGCACGCACCATCTGACCAAAGTCTTACTCATTATCTTTTCAAACCTTGCCCTGATTTTTCCGTCCGCCATCTTTCTTATACTTATATCGTTTCCCGCAAAGTCATATAAATAGGCGGTTTTCCAAATATCATCATCCGTATCGACCGTATAATCAAGCCCTATCGCCACGCTTTTCCCGGAGAAATTGTTTATCGAAGAATCAAGATATTCCTTAACATCCTTTTCGTAATCATTACCAAGCACCTTTTTTAAGTTTCGGCCCGGTTCTTTTAAAACCTCAAAATCAACCATTCTGTCAAGTCGGAAGGTCTTTGTCATATTCTCTTCATCTTTTAGAGCAATCAGATAAAACAAGCCCGAAGAAAGGTAAATGGTGACAGGAGTAACTTTATAAATAAGGCCCGCATTTTTTAATTCTTTTTTAAGGTCCATCCCAATCCTGGTATATCTGAAAGAAAGCTTTACTTTATCATTTATCGCATCGAGAATATCTTCAACAACAGATGCCGTATCCTGATTATTATCCTTCTCTTTAAAAGCCGGTCTGATAATTGAATTAATTTTTTCTCTTGAACTCTTTGGGGACATATTTAAGAGCGTGTTATAAATTTTAACGGCATTTTCTTTCGAAATACAGCCCGCAAGATTAGCGGACTCTGCCAGTAACAAAAGCTGTGCATCATTAAAAGGGTGGTTTTTATAATACCATCCCTTCTTTTTATCGCTGCACTGCTCAATATATCCAAGCGAAGAAAGAAGAGCCATGTCACGATACACAGACCTTCTTTCAATATTCTCAAGCTGCGGGTCTTCTGCGAGTTTCGCAATTATTTGCGAGGTTCTTACGGGATGATTTATATCCGTATCCCTTAGAATTTCCAGCTCTTTTAAGATTTTTAACTTTGTTTCTGCCATGTTTTACTCCAACAAGCGGAAGGATTGTAAAGATAAGACCCAAAATACAAAAGATTACAGGGCCAAAAAGTGAGGCATACAAAAAATCATTTGAATTACAAACCCTGTAAATACTGATTCCCGCAACAATAAAGTAAATTAAGCCTCCAAAAACAACAATAATTTCTTCTTCCGCCTGAATGATTATTTTAATTATTTTTTTTAATACATTTTTTAATATCTTTTGCATAATGTTTCTGTCCTTTCTTTTTACAGTTGCATTATACAGATGAGTATGGCACATTATTGTGACTTACAAAAAAATTATAATATAATTTAAAAAATTTTTCAAACAGGATTTTAAGGTGCTTAAATGCCCGTTATTACGCCGTGTTTTTTGATTTAGCGAACTTTAGAATAAGTCTTACAGCCACAAAGACAACAATTAATAAACTTATTATCTGAGATGTGAACAAAACGCCCCAGACTCCCCTGATCGTGTCTCCTCTGAAAAACTCCAGAATAAATCTTACAACAGGGTAAAGAATAAGATAAAGTTCGGCAGATGACAACAATGCCTTATTATCATTCTTCCTCAACTTTCTTTGATATAAAAGAATTATTATAAAAATAATAAAGTTATATGCACTTTCAACAAGCTGTACAGGGAAACGCGGCGTATCGCTTAGCTCAGGAACATACTTATTAAAGTTAAAACGAACGCAAACCGCACAGTCACAAGAAATGCCGTAACAGCAACCCGCCATAAAGCAGCCGATTCTACCAATTGCGTGCACAAGCGGCGCTACAGGCGTATATAACTCCAAAAGACGATTAAAATCATTTCCAAGCGGATGAAGCTTTACATATATGAAAAGCCCAAGGCACGCTCCCAAAAGCCCACCGTAAAAAACAAGACCGCCAAAGAGAAACATAAACGAATCATATAATGTGGGATAAGCATACGGATTATTTGTGATGTTGGTGATAAATTGCGGTAAAACCGTAAACATATATAAAATCTTTGCACCAAAAAGAAGGCCGATAATTGCATAAAATCCCGCCATATATGTGTAATACAGAGTATATCCGTATTTTTTTGCGCGCGTAAAGACAAATACCGCGCCAAGAATTGCCGCAAATATAGCCATTACCGAATATGTTGTTATTTCGAAATAATCATTTGAATATAAGACAGGATACATATTTAACCTTTATGAAGAATACTTGGTATTCGTTACATGTAAAATCATCTTTGAAACGTCAGGATTTGCGTTTGCCACAATGAGATTTGTCTGAGGGTATTTATTTTTAAATACAACAAAGACCTCATGCGCAAAACCCTGTCCAATCATCGGTACACCGGCAAAATCCAAAGTAACCTCTGAAAACTCCTCCATTCTGAAGGTAAGCCTTCTTGCAAGAGAACGCGCAACCGGATATCCGCCGCTGCAAATATCATAAATTGGAATAATTGTCTTTGCAAAGCCGTTTTCCGCGGTTGAGAAAGCATCAAAAACATCCTGCATCTTTCTTTCCGTAAAATTGGAAAGTTCCATCCATACAGTGGTTCCGCAGCCACTGATTTTAGCCGCATAGTCCTTTAAGTACTCTCTTAAGTTTTCATCTTCCGTATCACCGCTGAAAAACACGTGATTATCTGAGCAGATCGCAAAATAATCAAGCATTTTTGACACAAAGAAAATACCTTCACCGGAATGGAAAAATTTGGCAATTGTAAGTTTTCCTTTGTGTAACTCCATGATAATATCATCAATGCCTATATCTATGTTATTTTCTTTTTTTACGTAATCAATGATTCTTTGGAAAATTCCAAGACCGTTATCCGCAATGATAACGTCTGTGTAAAGATAACTCTTTCTGATTTTTACAATAATCTTCGTACCGTTAGAGTGTTCAATGGAGTTATTCATAATCTCCACAAACACATAAGGCCAGATTCTGTTTGCAGACTCGGAGCAGTTTGAAATTAAAGGCGCAAGAACTTTTGAGTAAACGGAATGTTCCTCAATGTTCATATCCCAAAGATCGTAAGTATATTCATATTCATGCCAGATAAGCTCATATCCGCAGTTTGAAAGCCTTGTTTGTCTGATAATATGGCTGTCCGATAAATCCTTCAAATATCTGCGAATACTTGTTATGGTTATTTCATATTTGTCCATGAGTTTCTTGTCAAAATCCGCATCATCATTATTAAGCATTTCAACCAACTCACGCTTTATACTTTCTCTTTTTTCCCTTGAAAACGACATAACCTTGTCCTTACGGCCTCCAAAATTTTAAAATGCGCCTAAACGTTGTTTTAATCTGCGTTTATTATAACACAAAAAGAAATGGCGGTACAACCGCCATTTCTTAAAAATTAAAGGATTTAACCTTATTTATTCACTTATTTCGGTAACAAGACCTTCAAAAGTTTCAAAAGCCGCATCCACTTCTTCTCTCGCAACAAGCATATCGGAAGCTCCGTCAACCGTTACCTGATAGAAGTCTTCGTCATATACGGTAAACTGAACCAGAATCTCACTAACCGTTGAATCAGTAAGTAAATAGTGAACCTCGTATGTAGGATCAACCTCTACTTCGTCCTCTTCGTAGTAAATAAGCTGTTTTACAAACGACATCATGTAATCAGAATAGAAGGACTGAAATGTGCTGTCCTGATCTTCGCTTAAGTCGACTCCGTCAATTGTGTAATCATACGAAATACTGTCATCATCACTTACAAGCTGAACGGCTCCGATTGTGTAGCTTCCGCTAGGAGTTGTGATGGTTGTTGTACCGCCAACCATATTACCTACAGTAACATAAATCGGATATCTGTACATATAATCAAGCGGATCAAGATCGATAAGCGCTTCAACCGAAGACTTTGAAATAAGACTTACGTATCTTGAAGACGACTTTGTAAGCGAATTACTGTAAGAAGTAACCGGTCTTACATAATAATACAGGCCATCGTCCGTAATATTACCAACTTCAATCTTATATGTTTCCGTAATCACCTCTGAATTTCCGTCATCATCCGTAACAGTTGCGTAGAATGCAAACGTAATGGCTTTTGTACTGTCTTTAAGACCGTATTCTTCAAGTTCTTCATCCGTTGCGTAATAATCCGCCGTCATTTCGTATTCAAGGCCTTCAAGTGTCTCAAGGAAATCATCCATCTTATCCGATACGACAGGCACAAGTCTTTCAAAAGGAGAGCCTATATACCAGTATGAATACTTTAAAAGGTCATATTCAACGAAATCTTCTTCGTAGTAGAACTTAACTTCAATATCACCATCTTTAAAGCCAAGATATGACATGGTGTCTGCGGTAAATCCCGGGATTGAATCCAGCGTTGCGTATTCATAAATGTTTGTCTGACACATTTCCTCAAAACTTGATTCAACAGTGCCGCCAAGCATATATACGCCGTCATCAAGCGAACACTTAGCGTAAAACGCCGATACAGCCTCATTATAATCACCGCATGTGATCGTCACTTCCGTACCGTCCTTAAGGGTGATTACGCAGGTAAATACAGGGTCATCCAAGCCGTAAAGAGAAAGATCGTCGGGGTCTTCAATGTATCTTCCCGCTTCAATGCTTGCAAAATTTGCAATTACATTTTCCTCAAAAGTTGTCTGAGCAACCGGGAAATCAAGATCATCCTCGTAATACCAAACATCATCCGTCAATACAAAAGTATAGTCACACGAAACATCATCATCGTTAGTGTATGCATATCTGAATTTCTTAATCTGGCTTTCTCTTACGTTAAGCATATAGATGGTATCTTCCGATTCCTCTTCTGCCTCCTCTTTAAGGGTGATTAAAGCGACGGCGATGACCGCAATAATCACTAAGCCCAAGCAGGAAAGAAGAATTATCATGTTTCTTTTTCTTTTTTTGCTTAAACTCTTTGCCATTACTTCATTCTTCTCCTTACCCATACATATAATCCGAATACAAGGAATACTGCAGGGATAATAACTACAAATATTACCAAAAGTCTCTGTGTTTCAGCTGCAGAATAAGTAATATTGGATAACCCGTAATACTTAGCAGGGATTGAAACAACAATATCCTGATCAAGTAACCAGCAGCATGAATTTACAAGCAATTCAGCATTTGCACCGTTTACCGCATCAGAAACCGTTAAATCTCCAATTGCATATGAAGCATAAACAACGGCCTTAGAACCTTCATTTTCATCTGTAACTGCCACACCAAGATTAAATCTTCCTGAAATATCCGTCGCTGTCTTAATCATGGAAGAATCATCAGGATCCTTAACATATGCGGAATAAGAAGTAGTAAGAAGCTTTTCAACGGTAACGCCTTCAACTTCTTCAATCTCAATTCTGTTTGAAATAAATACTTCAACAGATTCTTCAGCATCTATAAGGCTCTGAGTAATTGTATGAGACTGTAATATCGGGTAGATGGCATACGGTGTTTCATCATCCACATAATATTCAGAATCACCTTCAATAACATTTCCTTCCGGAATAGAAACACCGTAATCCGAAAGCAAAGCGTTTACGTTTGTATATTCAGTACCGCCTGAATATGAGAAGTAGCTTAAATAGAGGAAATTTCCTCCCGTTGCCATATAGGCGTCAAGCACTTCATACAAATCATCGGAAATATCTTCCGTTGGGGAATACAGAATAACCATGTCCGCACCCTCAGGGATTTCCGTAAGATTTGTCGTTGTAAGTTCGATACATTCAATATTCTGCTTTTCAATGTTCTTTAACATCTCATCGTCAAAATTAAAGATTGTATCATTATCATAAAGGACATATGCGATTGGTGTGGAATCGGAAGTAACATATGCGATTGCCGCAGTAAGCTGACCTTCCACATCAATCATTGCTCTTTCGTCACCGCTTGAAGTTTCAACGGTGTACATCATATCCGCAATATCTATCGAACGGCTCTTATCACCGCATACAACAAGGAGCGAACCTTCGTTTAAGTTAATACTGAAATTACTGATAAAGTCAGGGCTTTGTGTAGGGTTAACCGTTTCATGTGTTATATGACTGTTTGCGGCTGTATATCTGCCGACAATAGTCTCAACAATCTCATTTTCTCCACCGGTTTCTGCGATGGTGTAAATTACCACGTCTTTGTCAATGGTATCAAGTAATTCGTACGTAGCGTCTGTAATCTTGTATACATCGTAAAAATTAACATCAAATCTTGTGTAAGTATTTGGTAATACTCTTACAAGCACGTTTACTGCAACTACAATAGCAATTACTACAAGAGAAGCAATAACGGTGTATAATGCGTTGGATTTTGAACGGGATACAACTTTTTCTTTATCTTCAGCCATTTTATCCCCTCCTCTTTTGTATGGATTGTGTAGTTAAGTATAAAGCAACACCGATTATTGAAATGTTGTAAAGCAGCGCAGGAATGTCAAAATAATCAAGCAAATAATCATCAAGGTTATGATCGATTGACAATGCATAAAGTATATTCTGAAGAACATTTGTGTAAAGCGAGCTGTTAATAACATAAATAATAACGGCTGCAGTAATACCGACAGCAACAATTATAAGCGTTACAAAAGGTGTGGAACGCAAACCGCGAAGAAGGAAGAAATATACAAGTGCAATCAAAATAATTACAATTATAACTCCTGCCAAGCCCGTAATTTCAGTTGCAGGAAGGATTTCTGCAAAATACTGTGCAACAAATGAGAAGAATAAAACCGCAAATGTTACAACCGCAGAAATAACCTGGTTGTCCACAATGGATGAAATATAAAGGCCGATGGCAAAATAGGTTAAGCCCATAAGCCAAAAGCCGAGTATTGCAACATAAGAATTTATCATTGGGAAATCAATGTTTTCCGAAGCAAAATCCTTAAGTACAAGCGGGAATGAGCACATAATAATGACAGGGATTGTAAAAATCGTGGCAACGGCCAGAAATTTTCCCCATACAATATCTGCAATGGTTACAGGTGCAGTAAATAAAATCTGATCTGTCTTTGTTGCCTTTTCATCCGCAAAAAGCTTCATGGTAATAACAGGCACAAGAATCAAAAAGATCATTGGAATGTATGGAACATCAAATGAATATCCAACGAACGGACTTGCATTTTTAACGTTTACATAGTAAAAGCAAAAGCCGACTACCAATAACAAAAACGCTATAAATGCATAACCAATCATGGATATAAAGAACTGTTTCATTTCTTTTTTATATATAGCTAACATGTCGGATCCTTTCTTACTTTCTTGACTTCTTTACGCGGCTGTCGGTTTGACGTCCTTCAGTCACCTTAATAAATACGTCCTCAAGGCTCATGCTTGACGGCATAATGCTGATGATCGGACATTTTGCGGAAGCAAATGCATAAAAGAGTTCTTCTCTTACATCTTTGTCCATATCACTTGAAATAACGGCATCTACGCAATCAACCTCGGTAGAATCATGAACTTCGAATTTAGAAACATCACGAATCTTGGATAATACAGCCTTAACCCTGTAATCAGGGGCCTTAACCGTTATCTGTGTGGTATTCTTACCGGAAATATGCTTGCCTAAATTATCAGGAGTATCCTGTGCAACAAGCTTTCCGTGAGCAATAATAAGAACCTCATCACATACAGCGGTTACTTCCTGCATGATATGAGTACTTAAGATTACTGTATGATTTTCTCCAAGCTTTTTGATAACGTCTCTTATTTCGACAATCTGTTTTGGATCCAAGCCTACTGTAGGCTCATCAAGGATGATAATTTCAGGGAAGCCCAGAATTGCCTGCGCCATACCCACTCTCTGTCTGTAACCTTTTGAAAGGTTTTTGATAGGTCTGTCATACACATCCACAATGCCTGTCATTTCGGCTGTCTGTTTAAACATGTCAGGTCTTTCGCTATTTGGGATTTTTTTAATATCTGCTGCAAATTTAAGATATTCCCTTGGAGTCATGTCAAGATAAAGCGGCGGAATCTCAGGAAGATATCCGATACACTTCTTTGCCTCCAACGGTTCTTCGAAAATATCATGCCCGTCAATAATAACCGTACCTTCTGTAGGTGCGAGATATCCGGTAATGATATTCATTGTCGTTGATTTTCCGGCACCGTTTGGTCCAAGAAAACCATAGATTTTACCTTTTTCAATATTGAAACTCAGGTGATCGACGGCCGGATGATTTCCGTACATTTTAACAAGATTCTTAACCTCAATCACAACGGTAGTACCTCCTTTTTACTTGTACAATAACCGTCATAAATTCTACCATATTTTACACCTCTTGTGTGTGTTTTTTTAGTGAAACATAAAAGACAAAAACAAAGCAAAAAAACCGAACTAAGCAGTAAAATACCGAAAAAATATTAAATTCAAATAGAATAAATAACAAAATAATGCTATAATCAATAAAAATAATGTGTCAATAAGGAGATTTCACATGAGTTTTGAAGATATCACCTTAATCAGAAAAAGATATATTCCCAATGAAGAAATTGTTTTAAAAAACGATATTATCCTTGAACTGACAAATGATTTGATAATCACAAAGTGGAAAGGTTTAAAACCGCACAAAAACATTGCCACGGGTATGTCCGCATATTTTTTAAAAGACGGATACAAAGTAAGTAAGATTTTCAAGGAAGACGGTTCCTTATTGAGATATTACTGTGACATAATCGAGACTTCGTATGATGAAAAGAAAAATACATATCTCTTTACCGACCTCTTACTTGACGTGTATATGGAAGAAGATGGTGTAATACACGTTGTGGATATGGATGAATTTGCCGATACAATAGAAAATGAAACAATTTCAAAGGCTCAGTCAGTAAGAGCCTTACGTTCGTGTGACAGACTTTTAAGAAAAATCTATTCCGGCGAATTTGAAGATATCAAGAAATTACTTAAATCCTACGAAACAAATAATACTTAAATATATTAAAAATTAGAAGGAGGGATAATTATGGCAGATATTGAAAGTTACAATATCTTGAATCGCGAGCAGAAAAAGATGATATTTGCCGGCATGAGCGATGCAGTCGTTACCTTTAACGAATACGCCGAAATCACTTATGCAAATCCCGCCGCCAAAAAGATTTTTTATGCAGGAAGAGAAATAGATGACAGTTTTATAAGGATTCTTCATGAAAAGACAAAGCAAAACAAAGCCTTCAGAGAATACCTGATAAAATGCCTTGAGGATGCGGAATCACTTGAAAAAACCGTTGTTGCTTATTATAACGGTGAAAAGAAACTCTATCTTGAGATTAATTCCTGTCACGTAAGAACAGACGGCGAATTTAGCGGAATAATGTTAATTGCAAGGGATGTAACCCCTGAAGTGGACTTAAAAAAACATCAGCACGACTTTGCATTAATTTTTTCAGGTCTCATAACCTGCCTTACCATTTATCTTTATTTATGGACATATTTCAGATTTACAATAAAACTTGCGGTAAGCAAATCCGTCTATACACATATGATTGAGGGAATTGCCTTTTTACTTTTCCTTGAAATCATCCTTTTTACAAGCTTTTCACCAAAGGAAATCGGGTTTATTGTTAAACCAAAAAAAGTAATAAGAAGTGTGGGATATGCATTTTTTGCTTCAATCATCATTTCCTGTCTTTTAGTAATGGCAAATGTACTGATAAGAGCATACGGAACTCCGTTCAAATCTTATTTTATCGGCGGTTCTTTGAAGGCATTTTTATATTATTTCCTTACAGCCTTTGTCCAGGAATTTTTAGCAAGGGGTGTTATGCAAAACACCGTAAAAAACATAATGAAAGTAAAAGGCGGAAGGGTTGCCTCGGTAATTGTAAGCGCATTACTCTTTTCTCTTATGCACATTCCTTTTGGTTCTACCTTTATGGTGGGGGCCTTTTTATTAAGTATTATTCTTGGCACGGTGTATGAAATCCAAAAAAATATTTGGGGCTGTATTGTACTTCACTGGCTGGTGGGTTATATGGCCATGGCGCTCTTTTTCTGATACTATTGTTGACAGACAAAATACATATGCTAAAAAAGTACTTGCAAAAAGTAAAAGTTTTTTGTATACTACACAAGGTTGTTAAAACTAAGGCCAATTGGTCAAGCGGTTAAGACGCCGCCCTCTCACGGCGGAATCAGGGGTTCGATTCCCCTATTGGCTGTCAAAAAACTCTGCACATAAGTGCAGAGTTTTTGTTTTTTTCAAATATATGTTTTCGTGATTTTAAATTGAAAGTCTTTCTTATTTACTTCCCCAAAGGCACTTATCATTATCTCCAAGCACCGTAAAAGTCATTCTGAATTCATGCGCCGTGGATTCACACTGTTGATAGAAAAATACTCCCTTATAAGTGTTTCCTTCAATCACTATCGTTACATACGGCGTATTTTGCGTATATGTCCACGTTCCGCTTACAGATCCTGTAATGGTTCCGTTTGAATTTAAAGTAACGCTTACAGGTTGTATTACACTTGAACCATCATTAGAAAGTCCCATATCAACCATTTCATATGTTCCACACATTAAGTCGGACGAATATCCGGTTGTACTTATTGAATCTCCTCTGTACTCATAAACAGCGGTAACAAGCCATCCGTCTTCATTTACAAACTGCTGATGGACTCTCACTTCGTGCCACTCCTGTCCGCAGTTAAATCTTGTATGATAAACAATGTATCTGTTTCCGGAAGAGTCAATAAACGCTGAATTGTGGCCACCGGCCATATATCCGTTTATATAATTTCCACTTCCGCTTGAAAGAGATGAAAAATAATAATTACCCAGTATTTTTACACCTATTACGTCTCTTGACGAACCTCTTGCAGCTGCTCTTGTACCGTCTGCATCAACATATGTTCCGGTAACGGAGGTTGAACGAAACATTCTTATCTGATATCCGCCCTCTCTTGTAAGAGAATAATAACTTACGTAAAGATAATAATATCCTGCCTGAGCATCATACACAATGTATGAGGCTTCACCCGTTGCACCGTATCCGCCTGCAATATGATACCCCATATAAGGGTCCGTAAAGTTTGATTTAGAGGCATCAGAGCCACAATCCGCATATGTTACCGAATAATCTCTAAGACCGGTGGAATTACTGAGTCTGATAAGATAAATTCCGCCGGACCACGAGCCGTAACTCATCCAAAGGTTTCCCGAAGCATCATAAAATACACAAGGGTCAATTGCATGCGCACCGTAATACCAACTCCATGTTGTTGCTTCACACGCTGTAGAGCCGTCATAACAGGTATATGAAGAAGTTGTATATCTTGCTGCATTTGAGAAATTTGTATCTCCCGTTGCAAGAACATAATCCGTATCTTCATATGTACGCGTTGTTCCTGCTGCCGTAAATCCCGAATAAATCACAGGACCCACATACGTCCAGTTACCCATAAGATTATCCGCAGTAAGCATTACAATCACTGAATTCCAGGAACATCCGTTAATGCTCATGTACATGCACCATTTGCCCATGCTCTTGTTATATATGACGTCCGGGGCCCACATATTTCCTGAGGTTGCATATGCAGAATCACCCCTTGAGGCCCAATCAAACGCATCAGCAAAAAGCGTATTATAATTTGTATTAATATTATTCTTAAATTTTGTCCAATGCTGTAAATCATACGAGTACGCAAAATCCAAATGCGATCCGAAAATAAAATAGCATTTTTTGCCGTTTTTATCCGTTCCTTCAACAATTGACGGGTCATGTACCGTAACGTGACTCACCGTACCCGTCGAAGTTCCCGCATTACTTGCCGCAGTTGTTGTGGTTGTACTTTGTGCAGAAGTTGCACTGTTTGTCGTTGTAGTGGTTGTTTGCGTCGAATTAGAGTTATTTGAGCCTGAAGCAGTAGTTGCCTCAGTTTCTGAATCTGAATCTGAACCCGTGTCCGAATCTGTATCTGTTTCATCATCTGACGCCGTTGTTCCTTCTTCGGTTTCATCCGTTACAGAATCTTCTCTGCTTTCTTCAGACAAACTTTCGTCTTCAAAAGAGGTTGACTGTGTTTTGTTTGAATCCGTGTCTGTCTTATCCCCGCACGAGGTAATGATTACTGACAGTAAAACCATAATTGCAATACATCTTAGCTTTTTCATAATATCCCTTTCTTCTTCCTAGAGACCGCGTATTTTTTTCTTGGTCTCCTTATCATGCGAAGGATCATAAATCTTAACAAGATTTAACCTCAACGCATTTGTTACTACACAAAAACTTGAAAGACTCATTGCAGCAGCACCGAACATTGGGTTCATCGTAATTCCAAGCAAATGGATATACGCACCCGCCGCCGCAGGAATCAGTATAATATTATAAAAGAATGCCCAAAACAGGTTCTCCTTAATATTAACATATGTTCTTCTGCTTAATCTTACAGCCGCAGACGCATCTAAAAGGCTGCTCTTCATTAAGACAACATCCGCCGCGTCAATTGCCACATCCGTACCGGCACCAATCGCGATTCCAATATCCGCCTTTGTAAGCGCCGGAGCATCATTGATACCGTCACCAATCATTGCAACCTTTCCAAGCTTCTGCAAGTCCTTAATAACACTTTCTTTTCCGTCAGGAAGCACGCCCGCAACAACCTTGTCAACACCTGCAATACGACCGATAGCCGCCGCAGTGTTTTCATTGTCACCTGTAAGCATAACCGTATATATTCCCATATTTTTAAGCTCTTTAATGGCTTTTTCGGAGTCCGCCTTAATTGTGTCCGCAACAGCGATAAGTCCGAGGATTTCCTTATCCGTTGCAAAAAATAAAGGTGTTTTTCCTTCATTTGACAGTTCTGTTGCCTTATTAAGGATTGACTCTTCAATATTTACAATTCCTTCAATATAAGCCTTATTTCCGCCGTAAACCTTTGTTCCAAGGACATTACCGCTAAGACCGTTACCCGCTTTTACCAAAAAATCACTTACGTCATTTTTAGTAACACCCTTTTCTTCGCAGTACTTAAGCACTGCCTTTGCCAAAGGATGTTCACTTTTTGACTCTAATGAATATGCGTACGAAAGCAGTTTATTTGTATCCGTTCCGGCTATTATGTCCGTTACAACAGGTTCTCCGTTTGTAATTGTTCCTGTTTTATCAAGGGCCACAATCTGTATATTTCCTGTTTCCTGTAAGCTTTCAGCGGTCTTAAAAAGAATTCCGCATCTTGCACCCACACCGTTACCAACCATAATTGCAACAGGAGTTGCAAGGCCAAGCGCACACGGACAGCTTACAACCAAAACACTTATTGCTCTTGCAAGAGAATAACCCACATCTTTTGTCACAAACATCCATATAACAAATACAACTACCGCAATTAAAATAACAACCGGCACAAATACACCGGAAATCTTATCTGCAAGCCTTGCAACAGGCGCCTTTGTGGCTGCGGCATCAGAAACCATCTGAATGATTTTTGCAATTGTCGTATCTTCTCCGACCTTTACGGCTTCACATTTAATAAAGCCTGATTTATTAAGGGTTCCGGAGGATACAATACTTCCCTCTTCTTTATCCACAGGTAAACTCTCACCCGTAAGTGCGGATTCATCAACAGCCGTGCTTCCTTCCAAAATACGGCCATCGACAGGGATACTCTCACCCGGATAAACAACGAAAATATCACCTTTTATTAATTCCTGCGCGGAAATCTTTACTTCTTTTCCGTCTCTTATTACATTTGCCGTCTTTGGGGCAAGTTTCATAAGTGCTTTTAAAGCGTTTGTGGTTTTTCCTTTTGAGTATGATTCAAGGGTTTTTCCAATTGTAATAAGGGTAAGTATCATTGCAGCAGACTCAAAATAAAAGTCCTGCATGTAATTATTTACTGCTTCTTCATCACCGTTTACAACCGCTGCGGTCATTAAAAAAAGCACCGCAAGCGAATAAATAAAAGCGGCGGACGAACCAAGGGCAATTAAGGAATCCATATTCGGAGCTCCATGGAAAAGACCTTTAAAGCCCGTTATAAAAAAGTTTTGATTAATAACCATTATGATTATTGTAAGAAGCATTAAAACCATGCCGTATGCAACATGATTGCCCACAAAAAATGACGGAAGCGGAAGATTTAACATCATGTGTCCCATTGAAAAATACATAAGGACAATCAAAAATGCCACGCTTACAATAAGTCTTTTTAAAAGAATCGGAGTTTGAGTATCTTCAAGCTCTGACTCTGCAGAGGTATTTGAAGACGTTTTATTTGACTTCTCCTTCTTTTGTGATGCTTTATATCCTGCAGCTTCAACTGCTTTAATAATGGCTTCCGGAGTAGCCGTTCCTTCAACACCCATTGAGTTTGTGAGAAGGCTTACCG
>CAJOOB010000095.1 GCA_905236025.1 uncultured Lachnospiraceae bacterium | reverse complement strand
TGCACAAGGCCGGCAAGCGAATGGATGCTTGCATACAAATTCATTTGCCGGTCGTAAGAACATGGAGCACTAAGTGCGGAATGTTCGTGTGCGAAATCGAGTAGGAGTCAGCCTGCTCGATTTTACATAAGAAAGTACACTTGCGAAAGTGGGTGTGCTATTATATAATTGTTGCGCAAAGAAACATCAAGTAGACAGAAAGAGGTAAAAGATGCTTAAGTTAAGTAAAACAGGCGCGTATTTAATAAACGGAAACGAAATAATAGAAGATGCACCGGAAAATGCAGCCCTTCTTGCGACAAAGACAAACAACACAAGCAAGGAAGAAGCTGCAAAAAATACCATTGCATACGGTATTTTAGAGAGTCATAACACATCCGGAAACATGGAAAAGCTAAAGATTAAATTCGATAAGCTTACTTCACATGATATTACATTCGTTGGAATTATACAGACAGCAAGGGCTTCGGGACTTGAGAAGTTCCCAATTCCTTATGCACTTACAAACTGTCATAACAGCCTTTGTGCCGTTGGCGGAACAATAAATGAAGATGATCACGTATTTGGTCTTACTGCAGCAAAGAAGTACGGTGGAATGTACATACCACCTCACCAGGCGGTAATTCACCAGTTTGCAAGAGAAATGCTTGCATGCGGCGGTCAGATGATGCTTGGTTCAGACAGCCACACACGTTACGGTGCTCTTGGTACCATGGCGATTGGCGAGGGTGGACCGGAACTTGTAAAACAGCTTTTATCTCAGACTTATGATATAAACATGCCGGGCGTTGTTGCAATTTACCTTACAGGCGCTCCTGCAAAGGGCGTTGGTCCGCAGGACGTTGCGCTTGCAATTATTGGTTCGGTATTTGCAAACGGATACGTAAAGAACAAAGTAATGGAATTTGTGGGACCGGGTGTAAGCAATTTAACACCTGACTTTAGAATCGGTGTGGACGTAATGACCACAGAAACAACCTGTCTTTCTTCAGTGTGGAGAACAGATGAGGCGATTAAAGAATTTTATGATATACACGGCCGCGTAAATGATTACAAGGAATTAAATCCGGGTGCCGTTTCATATTACGACGGAGTGGTATACGTTGAACTTGACAAGATTAAGCCAATGATTGCAATGCCGTTCCATCCAAGCAACACATACACAATTGAAGAAGTTAACGCAAACCTTGAAGATATCCTTCATGATGTTGAAAAGAAGGCACTTGTAAGCCTTGACGGCAAAGTTGAATTCAAGCTTACAGACAAGATTCATGACGGAAAATTATATGTTGAACAGGGTATTATTGCAGGCTGTGCGGGCGGCGGATACGAAAACATCTGCGAAGCAGCAGATATTCTTAAGGGTAAATACATTGGTTCGGATGAATTTACATTAAGCGTATATCCTGCATCAACACCGATTTATCGTGAACTTGCGGTAAACGGAACACTTGCTTCACTTATTGAAACAGGAGCAATTGTTAAAACAGCATTCTGCGGACCGTGTTTCGGTGCCGGAGATACACCTGCAAACAACGCGTTCAGTATCAGGCATTCAACAAGAAACTTCCCTAACAGAGAAGGTTCAAAGATACAAAATGGTCAGATTTCATCCGTTGCACTTATGGATGCCCGTTCAATCGCAGCAACAGCAGCAAATAAGGGTTATCTTACAGCGGCAACAGACGTATGTGATTTGGAATACAAGGCACCAAAGTATCACTTTGACAGAAAGATTTACGAGAATCGTGTGTTCGATAGCCACGGAGTTGCAGACCCTACAGTTGAATTAAAGCTTGGTCCGAACATCAAAGACTGGCCAAAGATGGAAAAACTCACAAAGAACCTTATGCTTAAGGTTGTTTCAGAAATACATGACCCTGTAACAACAACGGATGAACTTATTCCATCAGGTGAAACATCAAGCTACCGTTCAAATCCTTTGGGACTTGCGGAATTTGCACTTTCAAGAAAAGACCCTGCATACGTTGGCAGAGCAAAAGAAGTAAAGGCTGCAGAAGGCGCAAGAGTTGAAGCTTTAAATGGAGGAAAGAACGCGGATGCTGCAATGGCAGACGTAGCAGCTGTATTTGAAGAAGTAAAGAAAGCGTTTGATGCGCTTAAGTCGGTTGATGCAAGCGCAGATGTTACAAATACAGGTATCGGAAGTACGATTTATGCAGTAAAACCGGGTGACGGTTCAGCGAGAGAACAGGCTGCATCATGTCAGAAGGTACTTGGCGGTTGGGCAAATATTGCACAGGAATACGCAACAAAGAGATATCGTTCAAACCTTATTAACTGGGGTATGCTTCCATTTACATATGAAAGCCTTGATATTCCGTTTGCAAACGGAGATTACATCTTTGTACCGGACGTTGCGGATGCAATAAAGAATAAATTAAGTAAAATTAAAGCGTATGTAATTAAAGACGGCAAGGCAGACGAAATAACCCTTACAATGGGTGACCTCACGGATGATGAAAGGGAAATCATTCTTAAAGGATGCTTAATTAATTACAACAACAAGAATATATAATAATCGGTGAGGCAGATTCAGATATGAAAGTATCGGTGGTGGTTTCGTGTTACAACGAAGAGGCGGTTTTAAATAAGTTTATGCCCGAAATATACAGAATCTTTAAAGAGGACGTTTCGGGCAGGCTTAATAAGCCTTCGGTGACTGATGAAGAAATAAAAGAATATTATGAACTGATTTTTGTAAACGACGGAAGTGCTGACAAAACCCTTGATATTTTAAAGGGTTTTGCCAAAACATATCCGTTTGTTTGCGTTATAAGTTTTTCAAGAAATTTTGGACATGAAGCCGCAATGATAGCCGGCCTTGATAATGCATCCGGGGATGCAATTATCTGTATGGACTCGGATTTACAGCACCCGGTTGAGTTAATCCCTGAAATTGCAGAAAAAATAGAGCAGGGATACGGTGTTGTGACAATGATCCGTAAGAAAAACAAGTCCGCAGGCCTTATTAAAAATATCACCTCAAAAGGTTTTTATGCAGTTTTAAACAGGCTTTCAAGCGTACATTTTGATGCAAACGCATCAGACTTTTTTGCCATATCAAAAAAAGCGGCAAATGTGGTTAGAACAAATTACCGCGAAAGAACAAGATTTTTACGTGGGTTTATACAGGATATCGGATTCAGAAAGACAAGTATTGAATACGAAGCAAAGGACAGAGCAGCGGGACACAGTAAGTACAGTATCAGAAAGCTTATGGATTTTGCGATAAGCGCGCTTATCAGCTTTTCTGACAAGCCACTTAAAATATCGCTCTTCTTTGGCGGTTTTGCCGGTTTTTTGGGCATTGTGATAATGGTTTACACCATTATTCAAAAGGTTATGCACAACACACCTGCGGGATATGCGACAATCATTGTTGTTTTGTGTTTTATGTTTGCAATTCTCTTTATACTTCTTGGAATAATCGGGGAATACATTGGAATATTGTTTAAAGAAATAAAGGGAAGACCGATATACATTGTGGAGGATACGTTTGGTGATATAAAAGAAGAATCCTGTAATAAATAAATCGGGATATCAGAGGGAGATGGCCATGAAAAATGATTTTGGAAAGAATAACAAATATAATCTGATTGCGGCGTACGCAATATTTGTGATTGCAGTCGGCGTTATTATACATGCGCTCATTAATCATATACCCGCAGTTAAAGCGGGAGTTGATGCGGTGTTTAGGGTATTGTCACCGTTTCTTGTGGGTTTATTTATTGCATATCTTGTAAATCCTTTGGTGAAAAAAATCGGGGAAGGATTTTTCGGAGATATATGTAAAATCAAGAATAAGTCAGTAAGACACGGGCTTGGAATACTTTTTTCGTACCTTATTGTGGTGGGTGTAATTACCGCTCTTATGTTTTACATCATCCCTCAGTTTGTAATGAGTTTGCGGGATATTTCAGATTTTGCGGCAACCGCGCAGTCGGGATATGCCAAAATCATTGCATTTATTGAAAACAATGTTAGTTCAGAAATAATAAGTAAGGCAGAAATTGAAGCATATATAAATGCACTTCCCAATAAGATTGCCGAATTTGCAAAGGGAATAAGTTCGGAATTACTTACATATACGTTAAAGACCGGAATGAATGTTGTTTCGGGCCTTGTGAATTTCCTTATTTCATTTGTGGTTTCAATCTATCTTTTAATTGATAAAGACAGACTTTTAAAAGCCTGCAGACGGATTATAAGATGCATCTGGTCAAAGGACAACGCGGACAAGATTTTATCCACGCTTTCGGATATTAATAAGCTTTATAATAACTTTATTGTCGGAAAACTTGCGGACTCATTAATTATTGGATGTTTAACCTACATCGTTTTGATTATTCTTAATATTCCATATGCCCTTTTAGTTGCGGTGATTGTTGGTGTAACAAATATGATCCCGTACTTCGGTCCGTTTATCGGAGGTATTCCATCAGTACTCTTTATGCTTCTTATTGACCTTAAGTCGGCGCTCATTCTTGCGGTTGTAATTATCTGCATTCAGCAGCTTGACGGACTTATTATCGGGCCAAAGATTCTTGGCGATAAGGTTGGTGTAAGACCGCTTTGGGTTATGTTTGGAATTACCGTTGGAGGCTCTGTTGCGGGCGTTTTGGGAATGTTTTTGGGCGTTCCTACCGTGGCGGCTATTGGGCTCATTTCTTCAAGACTTATTGATAAGAGGCTTGATAAAAAAGGCGTTTTGGATGAGGATTTAGAAAGTGGGCTTGTCCGGGAGATTTTGGGAGAGCAAAAAGAAGAGGCGGAAGCTGAAACTGAGGGCAAAAACGAACAAAACCAAGGGGAAAAAGCAGAAAACAAAGAAGAATAAAAGAAACGGAAGTTTAGAAATACACATGAGACTTAGAAATGTAAAAGGTGCAAGAGAGGATATACAAAACAACGCATACGTAATTCCGGAAGAGGAATTGAGTACTCATAAGGGCAAATGGAGCGAGATTTTTGGAAATACAAATCCCATAATGATTGAGGTTGGGATGGGTAAAGGACGTTTTATCACTGAACTTGCACAAAGAAATCCGGATATTAATTATCTTGGGATTGAGAAGTTTTCCTCTGTGCTTGTAAGAGGGCTTGAAAAAAGAGAGCAGTTGGACCCGCAGATAAATAATCTTTTTTATATAAGAATGGATGCAGATACAATTACGGATATTTTTGATAAGGACGAGATTTCGGGCATTTATCTTAATTTCAGCGATCCGTGGCCAAAGGACAGACACGCAAAAAGAAGACTTACATCGCGCCAGTTTATGGCAAAGTATGATAAGTTCTTAAAAGAAGACGGTAAGATCGAATTTAAGACGGATAATAGGGCGTTATTTGACTTTTCCGTTGATGAGACAAATGAGACAGCGTTTTATATAACGGACATTACATATGACCTTCATAATGACGAAAAAATGAATGAAGGAAATATTATGACGGAGTATGAACAGAAGTTTTCCGAAAAAGGAAATCCGATTTTCAAAATGATTTTGGCAAGAAGAAATAAAAACTGCTGAAAAAGAAGATTTTTTATAAAAAATGATGCCCGTATTTGCAGTAAATACGGGCCTTTGAAAATTTTAGAATAAATTTATTAAAAAAGTGCTTGCATTTTTTTTAATATGCGTATATAATTTCACTTGCGTCTGACGTAAGGACTAAATCCTTAAGACAGAGCAAAAAATAAGCGCGATTAGCTCAGTTGGTAGAGCACCTGACTCTTAATCAGGGTGTCCAGGGTTCGAACCCCTGATCGCGCACTAAGAGCCCCTCGGATGTGACGTAGCCTCCATCTTTGGAGCTTTTTTTTTGCCCTGAAAATGTAGTAAAATGTTTTACAAATCGGTAAAAAAAGAGTACAATTAAGGCGTGTGTGCAACCGAGATTTTTGCGTACAAACAAGTGGATAGAGTAAAACTTTAGACGCAGAAAGGATGAGGCTATGGATAGTGAAAATCAGCAGATTCTAAAGAGTCTGGAACGAATTGAGCTTTCGGCGCAGGAAATTGTGAGTGAAATTGACATCAAAAAAGCGGACTACAGCCGTGAGCTTGAAGAAAGAATCAAAGCCTTTGATAAACAGCTTTTGGATGAAGCGGCAAAGGAATATGACGTTGCAAAAAAAGAGATGAATCAAAAGAACCAGGAACAGCTTTTGGCAATGCGAATGAAAGCTTTGGCGGACTTGTCCAAGATGGATAAGGCGTTTGAAGCAAATCAGTCACGCATGGCAAATGAGATTGTGATGGAGGTAATACGAGGCTAATCTATGGGAAGTTTATTTGCTTATAGCGGTTTAACCACAAAGGTTAAGGCGATGCAGGGTAAATTGCTTTCTTATAATGATTATGTCGAGATGGCCGGGTTACTCAGTGTGAGTGAGGTTGTTAATTACTTAAAGAGTAAACCTGGTTATGAAAAGGTTTTTGCGGGTGTAAACCCAAACGAGGTGCACAGAGGCACCTTGGAAAGAATGCTTGATATATCCAAATTTATGGACTTTGCAAAGATATACAATTTTTCTGCCGTAAAGCAGAGAAGGTATCTGGATTTGTATTTCTTGCGAGATGAGACCGTGATGGTAAAAAAAGCCCTCAGAAATATGGATAATAACGAGGATTTAAAGGCTTACGAATCGCTTGAAGAATTATTTAATGATTATTCGACAGTCAATTTAAGAAAGCTGCTTACGGCTGCAAACATTGACGAATTGCTCGATGTGGTAAAAAACGCGCCATATTACGCTAATCTAAGATATGTTTACGACTCATACGCGGATAAAACCTTGGAAAACAAGTTATTTGATTATGAACTTGCGTTAGACATGTTTTTCTTTAACTACATATGGAAAAAGAAAGATAAATATTATAAAAAGGATGAATTGGAAGCCATTAAAAAGAGCGTGGGAACGGAGATTGACCTGCTTAACATCATGTGGATGTACAGAGCAAAGAAATCCTACAATCTTGATGAAAACACGATTTACGGCTATTTAATCCCAATTCATTACAAGCTGACAGCGGATCAGATAAAGGAGTTTGCAAGAGCGGACGCAAATGAATTTATGA
>CAJOOB010000094.1 GCA_905236025.1 uncultured Lachnospiraceae bacterium | reverse complement strand
CTCCAAAGAGCTCTTTGGCATTATACAACGCTTAAATCCAAGCTTTGCAGCCTCTGCCACCCTGGCTTCGGGCATTGAGACAGAACGAACTTCACCTGAAAGTCCCACCTCTCCAAAAGCTACTGTATCTGCAGGAATAACGGTATCTTTGTAGCTTGAAAGCACCGCCATTACAATTCCCAAATCAATTGCAGGCTCAGAAATTCTTAATCCGCCGGTAACATTAAGATACGCATCATACTCAGAAAGCTTAAATCCCATACGCTTTTCCAAAACGGCAAGCAAAAGATTAAGTCTGTTATAATCCGCTCCCGCAGCCGTTCTTCTCGCCATTCCGTAATTTGTCTTTGTAAGAAGAGCCTGTACTTCAACCATAATCGGCCTTGTACCCTCAATAAGGCAGGAAATAACGGAGCCTGAAACATTTTCCGCACGGCCGTTTAACATATATTCAGACGGGTTTTCAACAGCCTTAAGGCCGTCTTCTTTCATTTCAAACACGCCCATCTCGTTAGTTGCACCAAAACGGTTCTTAACGCTTCTTAAAAGCCTGTATGAAGCGTGTCTGTCGCCCTCAATGTACAAAACGGTATCCACCATGTGTTCAAGAACTCTTGGCCCCGCAACCACGCCTTCTTTTGTAACGTGTCCAATAATAAACATTGTAACGCCTTTTCCCTTTGCAATGTTCATTAAAGAGTTTGTAACCGCCCTTACCTGTGAAACACTGCCCATCGCCGAGTCAACATCTTCGTCGTTCATTGTCTGGATTGAATCCACAACAACCACATCCGGCTTCATATCGTCAATACAGCCTTCAATATCGGCAAGTGAAGTTTCGCATAAAAGCATAAGATTTTGTGTAAAAGTACCTATTCTGTCCGCACGAAGCTTAATCTGCGCGGCAGATTCTTCACCCGATACATATAAAACTTTCTTTCCCGCATCTGACAGATTCTTACAAACCTGTAGCAATATGGTGGATTTTCCAATACCCGGATCTCCGCCTACCAATATCATTGAGCCCGCAACAATACCGCCTCCCAAAACTCTGTCAAGTTCAGTTATTCCCGAGGTTGTGCGCTCTTTTTCGTCCGTTTTAACCAAGAAAAGCGCCTCGGGTTTAGAGGCGCCTGCTTTGTTTCTTATTTTGGTTTTAGACGACTTAGATTGTAATTCTTCCGTAAACGTGTCATACTTTCCGCAAGCGGGGCACTTGCCGTACCAGGTTGGAAATTCGTTTCCGCACGAGTTACAGAAATAAACTTTCTTATCTTTAGCCATATTAACCTTTCAATTATTCTTTTATAATCTTTACTGAAGAAGACTTGTTTCCTGAAAGATCAACGCTTAATGTAAGCTTTCCTCCAAGGTTTGTCTTAACTGTTCCTGCATTGATTCCGTCGATATATGTAACGTACTCTGTGTCTGATTCAAGTTCAAGTGTAATTGAAACGTCAGTTGTTCCTTCAACAGTAAATTCAACAACGTTTGCGCCTTCCTTAAAGCCTGTTACAGCTGTCCCAGGGACTGATTCATACACGAACATACCATTTTTTTCAAGCTTGGTAATGTCCTTAAAGGTTTTAACCTTGTAAAGATCTCCGTTAAATTCAAAGTCACTCTTTTTAGTCTTTTCAGGGAGTTCGTAGTTACCAAAACTTAAAACGCCATTTTCGCCGCGGATCAATTCCTCTACTACTGCCATGATGTTCCTCCATTCTTAGCACTGGCCAATTTTATTTTCTTTTGAATATTTTTCTCACATTACTTATATTTTAAATCTTTACCTTTTCAAATACAAGTTTTTTATTTTTTGTGGTAAGCTTCACGTTATCATTACGTTTTATCTTACCGTCAAGGATTTCCTGAGCCAAAGCATCCTCTACTTTTTCCTGAAGGGCTCTCTTTAACGGTCTTGCACCGTATTTATTGTCAAATGCGCCGTCAACAATGAGTTTCTTTGCGCTTTGCGTTACATTAAGAGTAATCTGCATTTGCGCTTCAATACGCTTTCTGATTGTTTCAATCATGATTGCGGAAATCTTCATGTTATCTTCCTTAGACAACGCATGGAAGACAATAATCTCATCTATACGGTTAAGGAATTCCGGCTTAAACATACGTTTAACCTCATCCATAACGCCCTCCTTCATACGGTTATAGTCAGCCTTTTCATCGTTTGCAGCCGCAAAACCAAGGTTTTTTGGCTCAATGATTCTTGATGCGCCCGCATTTGAAGTCATAATGATGATAGTGTTTTTAAAGTCAACCTTACGTCCCTGTGAGTCCGTTACGTGGCCATCGTCAAGGATTTGGAGAAGAACGTTGAAAACATCCGGATGCGCTTTTTCAACTTCATCAAACAATACAACTGAATAAGGGTTTCTGCGCACTTTTTCAGCAAGCTGGCCGCCTTCTTCAAAGCCAACGTATCCCGGCGGTGAACCAATCATCTTTGAAACGCTGTGTTTCTCCATGTATTCAGACATATCAACTCTTATAAGAGCCTTCTCCGAACCAAAAACCGCTTCCGCAAGAGCCTTTGAAAGCTCTGTTTTACCAACGCCTGTAGGTCCAAGGAAAAGGAAAGAACCAATTGGTCTCTTCGGATCCTTTAAACCGACTCTTCCTCTTCTTACTGCCTTTGAAACGGCGCTTACCGCTTCTTCCTGTCCAACAACTCTTTCGTGAAGAATCTTCTCTAACTTCTTTAATTTTGCGCCTTCGCTTTCAGAAATACGCTTAACCGGAATCTTGGTCCATTTAGCCAAAACCTCGGCAATATCGTTTTCCGTAACAACGGCCTTTTTGTTTTTCTTATCCTTATTCCACTTCGCATTAAGCGTCATAAGCTTTTTGTTAATGATTTCCTGCTTTTTCATTACTTCAGAAACAAGGGAAATCTTCTCTTTCGAAAGAAGCTCTTCCTTCTTTCTTTCAAGGCTTTCAAGCTCATCGGTTAAAGTAATCATTTCCGCAGGCTTTGTATTATTGTCAAGGTTCACCTTGGCTGCTGCCTCATCAAGTAAGTCAATTGCTTTATCCGGCAAAAATCTGTCGTTAATGTATCTGTCAGCCCAGTTCACTGCAGCCTCAACCGCGGAATCCTCAATTCTTACGTTGTGGAAGTCCTCATACAAATCCTTAATACCCATTAGAATCTGCTTTGTCTCTTCCATACTTGTTTCTTCAACGGTTACAGGCTGGAAACGCCGTTCCAAAGCCTTATCCTTTTCAAAATACTTTCTGTATTCGCTAAGGGTGGTTGCGCCAATAACCTGAATTTCACCTCTTGCAAGCGCCGGTTTTAAGATATTTGAGGCATCCACGGCACCTTCAGCACCGCCCGCACCAATAATCGTGTGAATCTCATCAATAAAGAGAATCACGTTTTTATCTTCATATACCTCGTTAATGAGGCCTTTTATTCTCTCTTCAAATTCGCCTCTGTACTTTGAACCGGCAATCATTGATGCCATATCAAGCATGTAAAGACGCTTGTTTAAAAGATTATCCGGAACCTCGCCCCTTACGATTCTTTGCGCAATTGCCTCGACAATGGCCGTTTTACCTACACCCGGTTCGCCAATAAGACAAGGGTTATTCTTTGTCTTTCTTGCAAGTATCTGAATAACACGCTGCATCTCGTCAACTCTTCCGTAAACCGGTTCAAGCTTTCCGTCCTCCGCAAGTTTTGTAAGGTTTCTTCCAAATGCATCCAAAGAAGATGGCTTTGATTTTCCCGGCTTTTCTTTAAGCATTGGGATGTCGTTTTTAAATTTCTGCGGATCTTCACCCACGGCAATTAAGAGTTCCGCATAAATCCTTGCAAGATTTATACCCATTGACGCAAGAAGCCTTGTAGCGACAGACTCAGTCTCACGCAACATTACAAATAAAATGTGTTCCGCACCAACTTTTTTCTTGCCAAATTTAAGAGCCTCATTATAGCTCTTTTCAAGTAAAGACTTTGCACGCGGAGAAAATCCCTGCGGATCGTTTCCTTCTAATTCAACCGAACCCGCAGAAACAGTAAGTGCCCTGATACGATCACTAAGTCCCTGCTCGGTTACTCTGTTTTCCTTAAGAACCTTGGCGGCAATATTGTCGCTTGTCAAAAGGCCCATAAGAATATATTCAGTTCCCACAAACTGAGCGCCAAATTTCTTTGCGCTTTCTCTTGCCGCCTCAATGGCCGCAAGAACGCCTTTTGTAAACTTATCCTTCATATTCAAATACCTCGTATGGTTATTTTTAAATATCTGTTGATAGTTCCGTATGTTTTATATTTATATTTCTTCTTTTACAAAATTTGCATACTTTACCAAATTTGTTTTTTAACAAATCTGATTCTTTAAATATTTCACTTATTATTCTTTTTTGTCTGCAATTTCTTCATCTTTTTCATTTTCTTATTCTGCTGAATCTTCTTAATTGTTTCTCTTTCTTCATCAGACGGTTTTTTCTCTGTTTCAAAATCCTTTGAAGATTCTGCAACTTCTGCGCCTTTTGCTAAATCAGTTTTTT
>CAJOOB010000093.1 GCA_905236025.1 uncultured Lachnospiraceae bacterium | reverse complement strand
TTTGATTGGCATTTTTGAATACAACAGGGCCAGTGACTTAGCAAAAATATGGCAGATTTCGGATGAAACCATATTTATGGATGAAATGTTTGAAAAAACAAAAGGGGAGATACCGGGTGACAACCATTATTTTGTGGATCACTTCATGGAATTTCTAAAAAAGAATGTCGATGAAGAAAAAGCCGGCCTCTTTGAAACTGCTGTCAAAAAATGCATTCAGGATGGGAAAATACGTTCAATAGAATTTAAATGCAAAAACAATAAGGGCAAAAACAACTGGTATGAAGCGGAATTCTTCCGCTCATCAGAAGAAAGAATAATTGGCCAGATCAGGTCCATAACATCTCAGAAAAAAACAGAAAACAAGCTTATAGATGATGCAACGCTTGATTCGCTTACAAAGATTTACAATAAAGCGTATGCGACAAGAAAGATTGAGGATTATCTTGCGGAAGGTGTTTCAGGAACGCTCTTTGTAATTGACCTTGATAATTTCAAACTTGTAAACGATAATCTTGGCCATCTTTTTGGAGACGAGGTTCTTGTAAACGTTGCAAAAGCCATAAAGAGTCTCTTTAGAAGTGATGATATTGTGGGGCGTATCGGCGGTGATGAATTCATTGCCTTTATGAAGGGAAGCCTTGAAAGAGAAAAAATTGAAGACAGAGCCGCTAAAATAAACGAACTTATTTTAGGGGTTTATATTGGCGAGGTTAAATTTAAAATATCCGCAAGTATTGGTGTTGCCTCAGCTCCTATGGACGGAACGGATTTTGAAACGATCTTTCAAAAAGCGGATAATGCCATGTATTTTAGGAAAAACAAGACAAAAAACGGTTACAGTATCTATGATTCCGATGACCGAGAAATTGCCATGGGCGGCAGAACCGCAAGAAAAGAAGAGGCGGAAGCATATACCACGTTTGATATAAACGTTGCGTCGAAGGTTGATACATTTACATACGAGCTTACGGAATTTGCGTTTCAGCTCATGGAAGAAACATCAGACATTGACAGTGCGGTAAACATCCTCATGATGAAAATCCTTTATAATTACAGTCTTGCAAGAATAGCGATTTATACGGTAAGTTCTGAAGATTATACAACGGATTGTCTGTATCACGTTGAAAGCGGATATGAAAAGCCAAAGAAAAAGATTGTACAGTATGATGCGGAAAGCTTTGACCGCCTGGCCCACGGCTACGTTAACGGCTATCATGTTGAAATCTTTACTAATAAGGTGCAGCGTAAAAAGTATGAATCCGTACAGATTCCGCTTATCAATAACGGAAAATTTATTGGATATGTTGAATTTATCGGTAAACTTTTTTCGACACAGAAAAACGAAAAGAATATTAATGCATATAAAGCGTTTGCGCGTATTATTTCCGCATACGTTCTTAACATGCGTGCATATAATGAAGCAACGAAGATGGTGTATAAGTTAAGCGAAACGGACGCAGTAACCGGAATGCTTAAGTATGACAGATTCAAACAGCTTGTAAATCAAAACAGGGAAAAGCTAATGAAAAAAGGCAAGCTTGTTTTGGTATATTCAGATGTGAACCGATTCAAAGTCATGAACGAAACATACGGATATGCGGTTGGAGACTCGCTTCTTAGAATGGTGGGAGAAAATATAAGTGCATCAAAAGATGAACTTTACACTGCAAGAGTATATTCCGACAACATGATTTCCGCATTCTCCTTCCCGAAAGAGTATACGGATAAAGATATCAGTGCATATCTTTCTCAGCTTATAAACGGCCTTGAAGATAAACTTCATACAAGATTCTTTGATAATAAATTAAGCGTAATCCTTGGTGTTTACGTGATGAGAACACTTGATGAGGATATTGAAGCCGCAATTTCAAATGCAAACTTTGCAAGAAAAGAATTAAAGAGAAAATTAAAAACAGGACTTTTGATTTACGATCAAAAGATGCTTGATCTTGCAAGACAGGAAATAAAACTTGCGGGAGAACTTCCGCGTGCGCTTGAAACAGGAGAAATACAGGTATTTTACCAGCCAAAGATTGAATGCGGTTCGGGAATGGTTGTTGGTGCGGAAGCTCTTGTAAGATGGCGTAAGAGTAACGGAAAATTCATATATCCGGATGAGTTCATACCGCTTTTTGAAAAGAACGGCTCAATAATTGAAGTTGATTATTATGTATATAAAGAAGTCTTTAAATACCTTGATGAATGTAAGAAGAGAGGAAATATCATGGTTCCAATCTCACTTAACATTTCAGGCTCTCACCTTGAAGGAGAGGGCTTTGTGGATTACATAAAGAGCCTCTTTGACACGTATGATGTTGACCCTTCGTTTATTGAATTTGAACTTACGGAAAACATATATATTAAAAACATGGAGGCGGCAGTGGGCTTTGTAGCCGACTTAAAAGAACTTGGCGTAAAGATAAGTATGGACGACTTTGGCTCGGGTTATTCATCACTTAATATGTTAAGTAAATTCCCAATAGACGTCCTTAAACTTGATAAGGTATTCCTTCATTCCGATTCATTCTCGAAGAAGGATGAAGTGATTGTGAGTTCCGTAATCTCAATGGCCAAAAAGCTCAACATGAAAGTTTTGTGTGAAGGTGTTGAAACTGTTTCGCAGGCCGAATTTTTGGGACTTGCAGGCTGTGATATGATGCAGGGATATTTATATTCAAAACCTGTATGCGAAGAGGAATACGATGAATATCTTGTTGCGCACAGTTACGTTGTCGGTAAGGAAATCAGGTTTTCATTCGATAATTCTCTTTACGATGATTCCGGTGAATATAAGGCTGCAATTGTCGGTACAAACGTAACGTTTTGTGCAGGCCCTGCGGATAATATGAAAGGCCTTTGCTTTACGGGTGGTGACGCAGCGTTTAACGTTGTTGAAATACCGGCAAATGTTTATACGGGACCAAGTTATGCAATCAGTATGTGGGTAAAATGTGATGATCCGCAGATGTGGACCTCCGTATTATACACCTCCTTTGATAACGGCTTTAATTCTATAATGCCACATGCCTGGAATATGAGAGCATGCTTTAGAGTAAAGAGCTTTGATCCGGGCGAAGAGAGCCACTGGTGTGATATCATGACAATTGATGAACTTGCCAAAACATGGTGTTATATCGTTGTTAATTATGATGAGCTTAATCACACAACCTCGCTTTATTTAAACGGACAGAAGGTTTCAACGAGAAATGATGTTCCCGAACTCAAGCTTCCCGGCAGAGTTTTACTTGGCGGAGATATATTCCAGCCGTCGTTCAAAGGTAAAATTTCTGATTTGAGATTCTGCTCTGCACCGCTTGATATCAGGACAATTGAAAAGAATTACAAAGAGGTTGCGATAAGAATGAATAACGTCTGATATTTGTCCACAGAAATTACACAATTTTTGTATATAATGGGGAGCGGTATATGTAATACCATAATTTTTTCGGAAAGAGGATTACCTATGGATAACGGTTTTAATAATTATAGCGGTGACGATTTGAATAATAATTTAAATCGTCGCGGCGGCAATAATAACAATAATAAAAACGATAAAGGGCCGAAAATCTCGCAGACAATTGTGATACTCATTGTTGCGGCCCTTGCTTCATTGTTACTTTTAAGCATTTTTTCAAATGCTTTTGAAAGTGCGACGGAAAAAGAAATAACGTACAATGAATTCCTTGAAATGATTGAAAACGGCGAAGTTGAATCCGTTATTCTTGATGTGGATGAAGGGGTATATTATATCACTCCCGTTTCATCTGAGAATTCGTTGATAAACGTAACATACTGGACAACATACATTGGCTTTAATGATGAGGAATTACAGGATTTACTTGAGGAAGCGGATGTTGACTATAAAGGGCAGCAGTCTTCATCTTCATCTTTACTTACAAACATTATCCTTGGATACGTTCTTCCGTTTGCGTTACTTTATATTTTCTTTGCATTCGTATTCAGACGTATGTCAAAGAGTTCCGGCGGAATTATGGGTGTTGGAAAATCGAATGCAAAAGTATATGTACAAAAAGAGACCGGTGTAACATTTAAGGATGTTGCAGGTCAGGATGAAGCAAAAGAATCAATGACTGAAATTGTGGACTTTTTGCATAATCCCGGCAAGTATGTTGAAATTGGTGCAAAGTTACCAAAGGGTGCATTGCTTGTTGGGCCTCCGGGTACAGGTAAAACATTGCTTGCAAAGGCGGTTGCGGGTGAAGCAAACGTGCCGTTCTTTTCTCTTTCGGGTTCTGATTTCGTTGAGATGTTTGTCGGTGTCGGTGCATCAAGAGTAAGAGATTTGTTTAAACAGGCACAGTCAATGGCGCCTTGTATCATTTTCATTGATGAAATAGATGCGATTGGTAAAAGTCGTGATTCAAGATACGGCGGAAATGATGAAAGAGAGCAGACTCTTAACCAGTTGCTTGCGGAGATGGACGGCTTTGATTCTTCAAAAGGTTTATTTATTCTTGCGGCAACAAACAGACCGGATGTCCTTGATCCTGCGCTTTTAAGACCGGGGCGTTTTGACAGAAGAATAATCGTTGACAAGCCTGATTTAAAGGGACGTATCGAAACATTGAAGGTTCATTCAAAGAATGTTGCAATGGATGAAACCGTAGACTTTGATGAAATTGGTCTTGCAACCAGCGGTGCTGTCGGTTCAGACCTTGCAAATATGATAAACGAAGCTGCCATTATGGCGGTAAAAGCAGGCAGAAGAGCAATGTCACAGGCGGATTTGTTTGAGGCCGTGGAAGTGGTTATTGCAGGTAAGGAAAAGAAAGACAGACTTCTTTCCGAAACGGAAAAGAAGACGGTTGCATACCACGAAACAGGGCATGCGCTTGTATCAGCTTTATTAAAGCATGCAGAACCTGTACAGAAAATCACCATTGTACCAAGAACAATGGGGTCTCTGGGTTATGTAATGCAGGTACCTGAAGAAGAAAAATATTTAATGACAAAAGATGAAATGTTAGACCGAATTACAACGCTTCTTGGCGGACGTGCGGCTGAAGCAACCGTATTTGAAACTGTTACAACGGGTGCATCAAACGATATGGAAAAGGCAACGGATTTGGCACGCGCAATGATTACTCGTTACGGCATGTCTGAGCAGTTTGGATTAATGTCGCTTGAAACGGTTGAAGACAGATACTTAAATGAACGAACGGTAACAAATTGTTCAGATGCAACGGCGGCTGAAATTGACAGAGAAATAAAACAACTTCTTAAAGAGTGCTATGAAAGGGCAATGAAGCTTTTGTCAGAAAACAGAGAATCGCTTGATAAGATTGCCGCATATCTTTTTGAACATGAAACAATTACCGGAAAGCAGTTTATGGAAATTTTTGAAGGTAAAGAAGTAACAGAACCTTACAAAAAGAAAACCATAGAAACTGTAGAAAATATCGGAAACACGGAAAATCAATAATAAGGAAACGGAGATTATAATGTTTAGAATCGGCAGCGGATACGACGTTCATAAACTTGTTGAAGGCAGAAAGTGCATAATAGGAGGAGTGGATATTCCGTTCGAACTTGGTCTTTTGGGACATTCGGATGCGGATGTTTTGCTTCATGCAATCTGTGATGCCTTACTTGGTGCCGCAGCACTTGGTGATATTGGCAAGCATTTTCCTGACACCGATCCCAAATATGAGGGCGCAGACAGTATTAAACTCATGGAAGAAACCGCGCGCCTTGTTAGGGAAGCGGGATATGAGATTGGTAATGTTGATGCAACAATTATTGCTCAAAAGCCAAAGATGAGACCGCATATTGATTCAATGCGTGCAAACATTGCAAAGGCTCTTAATACTCCGGTAAATTGCGTTAACGTAAAGGCAACAACCGAGGAAGGGCTTGGCTTTACGGGCTCAATGGAAGGAATTTCTTCGCAGGCTGTTGCATTAATTTATGATAACAAGTAACAAACAAATAACCAATGTTAGAAGTTTCTAACGATAGTTTTTAAAGACTTATGTTAGTGAGTATAAACTCTCTAAACGCAGCAATAATCAGCGTTTTGGGTGTTGACAAAATAGATTTTCTGGTACATAATACATATAATCCGTACGAAAACATATGAACAAATCGAACGGGTAGAAATAATAAAATGCATGTAAAGCTTAAGTGACGGGCTTTATCATACAATAATAAACACAATGTACGCATAAGGCGTGGAAAGGTGGTAATTATGTCAAAATTAAAAAATACCGGATTAATCGCAGCAGGTTTTGCAATCGGAACGCTTGGATTAAGGCTTTTATCAAGTGCTCAGGCAAAGAAGTTATTTACAAACGTTACAGCAATCGCTCTTCATGAGAAGGATTATGTAATGGATAACGTTACAAAGGCTAAAGAGACATGTAACGACATATATGAAGATGCAAAGACAATCAACGAAAAGAATTGTACTGCAAAAGATATTGAAGATGAGGCTTGTGCAAATTAATTTAAGGAGTCTTGTATGAAATGTAAGATATTACATGAATCCCCAAACAGAATGAGGGTTCATTTTGTTCAAAATTTCATGTCCTTAAAGCAGGCCGATGTAGTTGAATATTACTTAAGATCAAAAAGTTTCGTGGTTAAGGTAAAAGTATATGACCGAACCGGGGACGCAATAATCTACTATAAAGAAAAGAGCAGAGACGAAGTTATTAAAGCTTTGGCTCTGTTTGCCTATACAGAGGACAATTATGCACTCGTTCCGGAAAACACTTCAAGAGAACTTGACAGAATTTACGAAGATAAGCTTTTCTTTATACTTGCAAGACGGCTTATTATGGGTTACATTATTCCACTTCCGTTAAGAAGGATACGCGCGTATGTTAGAGCGGGAAGATACGTGATTGAAGGTCTTAAATCGCTTGCAAAAGGGAAGTTGGAAGTTTCCGTTTTGGACGCAACTGCCATTACCGCATCTCTTGTAAGGGGTGATTTTAATACCGCTTCATCCATTATGTTTATGCTTAATGTGGGTGATATTTTGGAAGAGTGGACTCACAAAAAGTCTGTTGCGGACCTTGCTTCAACTATGTCGTTAAACGTTGACAAAGCCTGGGTTGTAACGGATGAAACAGAAGTGCTTGTTCCTGTTAACAGGATTAATGTGGGTGATAAAGTCGTTGTAAGAACGGGTAATATCATTCCTCTTGACGGTAAGGTTGTGAGCGGCGAAGCTACTGTTAACCAGTCTTCTATGACGGGCGAGTCTGAGCCCGTAAGAAAGTGCGAAGGCGGTTACGTTTACGCAGGTACCGTTGTTGAAGAAGGAGAGATTGTCTTTGAGACAGATAAAGCCCTTGGCGGCGGTAAGTATGACAGAATCGTTGCAATGATTGAAGAATCGGAGAAACTTAAGTCAAACACCGAAAGTAAAGCTTTTCACCTTGCCGATGGCCTCGTTCCTTTCACCTTTTTGGGTACGGGACTGGTTTATCTTCTTACCCGCAATGTTACAAAAGCGTTGGCGGTTTTAATGGTCGATTATTCATGCGCATTAAAGCTTTCAATGCCTGTTGCCGTGCTTTCTGCAATGAAGCAGGCGGGCGCTTTAAATATTACGGTTAAGGGCGGTAAATTCCTTGAAGCAATTGCGGATGCGGATACTATTGTTTTTGATAAAACAGGTACGCTTACGCATGCATGTCCAACCGTTGTGGACGTTGTTTCTTTTAACAATTATGATAAAGACAGAGCGTTAATGCTTGCTGCATGCTTAGAAGAGCATTACCCTCATTCAATGGCAAGTGCCGTAACAAGGGCGGCAATTGAAAAAGGTCTTAATCATGAAGAAGAAATGCATTCTAAGGTTGAATACATTGTGGCACACGGTGTTGCATCGACGGTTAACGATAAAAAAGTTGTGATTGGCAGCAGACACTTTGTTTTTGAAGATGAAGGCTGTATAATAAATGACTGGGAGCGGGAAAAATTTGATTCAATTGATTCAAAATTTTCAAAGCTTTACCTTGCAATTGATAAAGTACTGGTGGCGGTTATCTGTATTGACGATCCGTTAAGAGAAGAAGCCCCGGGTGTGGTTAAAAACCTGCACGAGCTTGGATTTAGCAAGGTTGTAATGATGACGGGTGATAACGAAGGAAAGGCTAAAGATGTTGCACAAAGGCTTGGCCTTGATGAATATCACTCAGAGGTTTTACCGGAAGATAAGGCGGCGTTTATAAGAAAAGAACATGAGCTTGGAAGAAAAGTTGTAATGATTGGAGACGGAATTAACGATTCTCCTGCGCTTTCCGAAGCTGATGCGGGAATTGCAATAAGTGACGGCGCGGCAATTGCACGTGAGGTTTCCGATATAAACATTGCAAATGATAATCTCACGGCACTTGTAGAACTTAAGAAAATAAGCGACGGCATGATGGAGAGAATAAAAGGAAATTACAGATTTATTGTAACCTTTAATACAATGCTTATTGCACTTGGCGTGATGGGATTTATTGCTCCTTCAACGGCAGCGCTTTTGCATAATTCTTCAACCGTGGCGATTGGGCTTAAGAGCACCACCGGGATTGAGACAAAGAACGTTAAAAAGATTAGTAATGATTCAAAAGTTTGATTTTGAAGAAGAACTTAAAAAATTACCGATGTTACCGGGTGTTTATCTCATGCATGATGAAACGGATGAGATTATATACGTTGGTAAAGCGGTGAAGCTTAGAAACCGGGTCCGACAGTATTTCAGACCCGGTATTAAGCGTACTCAGAAAATAAATAATATGATTGCAAAGATTGCATATTTTGAGTATATTGTCACGGACTCAGAGTTAGAGGCGCTGATACTTGAATGTAATCTTATTAAGGAGCATAATCCAAAATACAACACGCTTTTAAAAGACGGAAAGAGTTATCCGTATATTAAAGTTACGGTAAATGAAGACTTTCCAAGAATCTTCTCAACAAGACAGATGAAAAGAGATAAAGCCAGGTATTTTGGACCATATACAAGCGGTAAGGCGGTAAATGACACCATTTTATTGGTTCAAAAAATCTTTAAAATAAGGCAGTGCAGGTCTGAAATTCCAAAGACTTCAAAAAATGCACGGCCTTGTCTTAATTATCAGATAAAAAAATGCCTCGCACCTTGCGTGGGGTACGTTTCAATAGAGGAATATCACGAGGCGGTAAATGACGCGATTCGCTTTTTGTCGGGCGAACACAAGGAAATCCTTAAAGACCTTGAGGAAAAAATGGCTGTGGCTTCTGAGAATATGGAGTATGAGCAGGCAGCAGAATACAGGGATTTGATTGCAAGCGTTAAATACATCACCGGAGAACAGCAAAAAATTACAAATGATGATTTTTCTGACAGAGACATTATTGCGTGTGATACGGAAGGCACGGACGCAGTGGTTTCTGTATTTATGGTGCGCGCGGGCAAGCTTTTGGGGCGCGAGCATTATCACATGAAGATTGATGCGTATGAGGAAAAAGAGCATATTGTGACGGAGTTTTTAAAACAGTATTACGGCGGAACTCCGTTTATTCCGCATGAGGTTTTGGTGCAGTGTGAGCTTGAAGAAAGCACTCTTTTGGAAGAATTTTTAAGTGTGAAACGCGGGAAAAAGGTGAGCTTAATTATCCCAAAACGTGGCGAAAAACACGGACTTATGGAACTTGCGCTTAAAAACGCAAGAATGGTTTTGGATAAAGATACGGATAAAATCAGGATGGAAGAGGCGCGCACAACGGGCGCTGTCAGAAGGATTGCTGAGATTTTGGATATTCCTGATATTATAAGAATGGAGGCATATGATATTTCAAACACCGCGGGATACGAGTCTGTCGGCTCAATGGTTGTTTTTGAAAACGGTAAGCCAAAGAAAAACGATTACAGAAAATTCAAAATCAAAACAGTTGTGGGGCCAAATGATTACGCCTCCATGAAAGAGGTTTTGACAAGACGGTTTATGCACGGAATTAATGAGAGAAATGAGGGTAACGAAGAAAATTCTTTCACGCATTTCCCGGATTTAATTTTAATGGATGGTGGCCGAGGTCAGGTAAATATCTGTCTTGAAGTGCTTGACGAACTGGGCCTTAATATCCCGGTGTGCGGTATGGTTAAGGACGATCGCCACCGTACAAGAGGCTTATATTATGATAACGTTGAACTCCCTATTGACGTAACATCTGAAGAATTTAAGCTAATCACAAGGATTCAGGATGAAGCGCACCGTTTTGCGATTGAATTTCATAAATCGCTTCGTGCAAAGGGACAGGTGCACTCGGTGCTTGATGATATTGAATATATCGGACCGTCAAGAAGAAAGGCTTTAATGAGATATTTTGCATCTCTTGAAGATATTGCAAAAGCGCCCGTGGAAGAACTTTTAAACGCGGAGGGTATGAATGAAAAAGCTGCGCAAAGCGTATATGATTTCTTTCATAAAAACCGGGAAGACACAGAATAATCATAAGTATTTATGATTATTTTAAACTAAATGTATAAACGCACCCAAAAATATTACGAAGTATGGTAAAATATCCGGGTGGCAGTTTTTGGCAATCGGCAATAAATTCTTATGTCACATAAGGAGGATTTATGAGAAAAGAAGAATTTAAGATGGAAAGGCCGGGACAGGTAAAGGTTGGAGATAAGGTGGAAATTACAGAAAGTAAGCTCCCGTTTTCATATTATTACACACTTGAACCTGCGGTTGCAATGTCAGCAAATTACCCGCTTAACAACAGAATTAAAAGCAGAGAAGGTATTGTTGAGGATATAAAAGAAGACGAAAGAGGCTACTTTGTAATGGTGGCTTTTGACGAAGAATAGGATGAATATATGAAATTAGTATCATGGAATGTTAACGGAATAAGAGCCTGCATGCAGAAAGGATTTATGGATTCCTTTAATATGCTTGATGCAGATGTTTTTTGCATTCAGGAAAGTAAGATGCAGGAAGGGCAGTTAGAGCTTAGCTTAGACGGATATTATCAGTACTGGAATTATGCAGAAAAGAAGGGCTACAGCGGAACGGCGGTGTTTACAAAAGAAAAGCCGCTTAACGTTACAAACGGTATTGGGATTGACATACATGACCATGAGGGCCGTGTGATTACGCTTGAATTTCCAAAGTATTTCTTTGTCTGTGTATATGTGCCAAACAGCCAGGACGGGCTTAAACGCCTTGATTACAGAATGGTTTGGGAAGAGGATTTTAAGAATTATCTTTGTAGTCTTGCAAAGAAAAAGACGGTTATTGTGACCGGAGATATGAATGTTGCGCATGAAGAAATTGATTTGAAAAATCCAAAGACTAACAGGAAAAATGCGGGATTTACGGATGAAGAAAGAAATTGCATGACAAAGCTTTTGGATGCGGGATTTACCGATTCTTTCCGTTATCTTTATCCTGATAAAGAGGGAATTTATTCATGGTGGTCATACCGCTTTAATTCAAGAGAGAAGAATGCGGGATGGCGTATTGATTATTTCCTTGTCTCAAATGATGCAAAAGATAAGATTAAGGACAGTAAGATTCACACGGAAATTTATGGTTCCGATCATTGCCCGGTGGAACTTTCGGTTGAACTTTAAAATGTTTGTTGAATGCGTGTTTAAGCGTATTTATATACATTATCAGATAAACAAAAATTACGGAAGGTGAAAAAATGGATACAAATTCAAACGATAACACCGGTGCAAAAAAGTACGCAGGTGGAATTCAAAAAGAACAGATGCATGAAGGCTGCAGTGCTAAGAAGATTATTGGTATTGTATCCGGTAAAGGCGGTGTCGGTAAGTCAATGGTTACTTCCCTTATGGCGGAAGAACTTGCAAAGAGTGGTGCCAAGGTTGGTATTCTTGATGCGGATGTTACCGGGCCTTCAATCCCAAAGATTTTTGGCGTGCACGGGCATGCGATTGGCTCTGAAAACGGCATTTTTCCAATGGAATCCGAACACGGAATTGAAATTATGTCGGTTAATCTTATGCTAAAAAAAGAAGACGATCCGGTTGCCTGGAGAGGCCCTGTGATTGCGGGTGTTATTAAACAGTTCTTTACGGATGTTTTATGGGGCGATTTGGATTATTTATTAATTGATATGCCTCCGGGAACAGGTGATGTGCCGCTTACGGTATTTCAGTCCATTCCTCTTACGGGTATTGTGATTGTTACATCTCCTCAGGATTTGGTAAGCATGATTGTAAGAAAGGCAAGAAACCTTGCAAAGTTAATGAAGATACCGGTACTTGGTATTATTGAAAATTACAGCTACATGGTTTGCCCGGACTGCGGTAAGAAGATTGAGGTGTTTGGTAAGAGTTCAATTGAGGCGCAGGCTGAGGAAAATGAACTTCCGATTCTTGGAAAACTCCCAATCATGCCTGAACTTGCAGAACTCGCAGACGAAGGAAGAATTGATGAAGCGGATACTTCCTGTATTAAGGAAACTGTTGAGTTTATAAAGGAAAACTGATGAATTTTCTAGTGCATATTTCTGTAAGAAATCTGGTTGAATTTGTTTTACGAAACGGGGATATTGATAACAGGGTAAGCCTTCTATTTGGAACTGCCATAATGCAAAAGGGCAGCAGGATTCACAGAAAATTACAGAAGGAAGCGGGACCGGATTATATGCCGGAAGTCTCGTTGAAACTAAATATAAAGCAGGATAAATATGATCTTGTGATTGAAGGTAGGGCCGATGGCGTTGTTGATAACGACAAAGGCCTTATTATTGATGAAATAAAATCGACAAATATGGATATTTCAAGGCTTAAAGAACCGCTTTTAGAA
>CAJOOB010000092.1 GCA_905236025.1 uncultured Lachnospiraceae bacterium | reverse complement strand
TACAATATGTACAAAACACCTTTTGTGCTTGCTCCAATTTTGGATGCAAAGAGAAATCAGGTTTACAGTGCGGTTTACGTGTATGAAGATATTGAAAAGCCTGCGGGTATAAATGTTCAGACTGACGGGCTTAGCGCAATGTACGAAGTTCCGCATTTTAATATTATTCATGAGCCGTCACTTATTGAGGTTAATGTTTTGGTTGACAGACTGACCAAAATATACGAAGAAATCGGCAGACAGGCCATTATTATGGGTGACGGAGCGGTTCCTTTTGCAAGATATTTGGATGAATATCTTAAGGTTCCTCATACTTATGCACCAATGCATTTAAACAGGCCAAGAGCTGCGGCTGTTGCTGCTCTTGCATATTATTACTGCGAAAAAGAAGGCAGAAAAGTGAACGCGGACGATTTTGTCCCGGTTTACTTAAGAGCTTCTCAGGCCGAACTTGTAAAACAGGGGGTCAGACTTTCATAGTTTTGGAGGATTAACGGGTTTGGAGAAAATTGTTGTTGAGTTCATGACCGCCGAGGATATTCCTAATATTGCGAAGATTGAGAAGGAATGTTTTTCGGAACCTTGGTCAGAAAAGTCAATTGAAGACAGCTTGCACCTTTCTAATACGTATATGTTTGTTGCAAAGGATAATGGGATTCCCGTCGGGTATCTTATTACTTACTGCATGTCAGCAGAGGCAGATATTGCAAATATAGCGGTTACAAAGGATTACAGGAAAAAGGGTATTGCAAAAATGCTTTTCAATAAATTTTTTGAGCTTTGCAGAAAAGATGAGATTAAAACAATTAATTTAGAGGTGCGCGAAAGTAATACCATTGCAAGAGAATTTTACGAAAAGCTTGGTTTTAAAGAAAACGGAGCCAGGAAGCGGTTTTATACAAAGCCTTCCGAAACGGCTATTTTATACAGTTTGGAGTTGTTGAACTAATTACTTACAAATGCTAAAATAAATAAAGGCAGGTTAATTAATGTTAGATATTACTTTGTTGGGAACAAGCGGAATGATGCCGCTTCCAAACAGGTGGTTAACGGCTATGATGGCCAGATATAACGGAAGCAGTTTACTTATTGATTCAGGTGAAGGCACTCAGCTTGCAATAAGAGAAGCGGGGCTTAGCTGTAATCCGATTGATGTTATATGCATAACGCATTATCATGCGGATCATATAAGCGGATTGCCGGGATTGCTTCTTTCAATGGGAAATGCGGACAGAAAAGACCCGGTTACAATGATTGGACCTGCGGGTTTAATCAAAGTGGTAAGCGCGCTTAGAATTGTTGCGCCGGAACTCCCGTTTGAGATTAAATTCATTGAACTTAAGGAGCCTCTTGAGCATATAAGCATATGCGGATATGAGATTGATGCTTTTAAAGTTAACCATAAGGTTACATGTTACGGTTACTCGATAAATATTAAAAGAGCCGGAAGATTTATGGTTGAGAAGGCGCAGGAAAACAAAGTTCCGATGCCTGCGTGGAGCCATCTTCAAAAAGGTGAAACCGTTATGCTTGACGGTATGACTTACACTCCTGATATGGTTTTGGGAGAGGCAAGAAAAGGGCTTAAAGTTACTTACTGTACGGATACAAGGCCGGTGCCTGTTATTGCTCAAATGGCAAAAGATGCGGATTTATTTATCTGTGAAGGCATGTACGGCGAAAAGGATAAGGTTTCAAAGGCAAAAGAATATAAACACATGACCTTTATTGAGGCGGCAAACCTTGCAAAAGAGGCAAATCCTAAGCAGATGTGGCTCACTCATTTCAGCCCGTCGCTTACAAGGCCTCAGGATTATATGAAGGATGTGCGAGACATTTTCCCTGAGTCATATCCGGGAAAAGACGGAAAAACAATAACTCTCAATTTCTTAGATAAATTAGAGAACAACTAGCGGAGAGAATTATGAAATACGTTAAAATTGCGGTTACAATGGCGCTTATTGCGGTGCTTGTGGTCCTCTTGTTTTATGGGATTTCAAATCGCAAACAGACAACAACAGAGCAAACATCAACATCTACGGCCATCACAAAGATTGTGAATATGGACCTTGACGGCGAAGATTACCCTCTTACGCCGCGGTCTGTCGTGTCGCTTTTTACTGATATTCAGAAGTGTTATTACAATTATTCCCCTACGGATGATGAAATTTTACTGCTTGCAACACAGGCGCGCAAGCTTTTTGATACGGAACTTGCGGATGCAAACCCGTTAGATGAATATGTTGAAAGTGTAAAAAACGATATTGCGGCATATGAAAAAAACGGAACGTATATTTCGAGAGTCATTATTGAAAGCAGTTCGGATATTACGTATGTTACGTATGATGGCATTGATAACGCGTTGGTGGACGTTATTTATTACACAAAGGACGGTTCATCCACAACAAAGACATATGAAACTTATCTTTTAAGAAAAGATGGTGAAGGTCTTTGGAAGATTTACGGTTTTAAAATTACCGATTCAGAATAAAGGAGTGCCGCTTGCGGCAATAGGAAATGAAAGATATTTACATTCTTGCGATTGAAAGTTCATGCGATGAAACGGCTGCGGCCGTTGTAAAAAACGGAAGGGAAGTACTCTCTAACGTTATTTATTCTCAGATAGCGCTTCACACTGAGTACGGCGGAGTTGTTCCGGAAATCGCTTCAAGAAAACATATTGAAAAGATTAATCAGGTCATTCGTGCAGCATTAGATGAAGCTGAGATGACTCTCGATGACGTTGATGCAATTGCAGTTACATACGGCCCAGGCCTTGTTGGCTCGCTGCTTGTTGGCGTTGCGGCTGCAAAATCAATTGCGTTTGCAAAGGATAAACCGCTTGTTGGCGTTCATCATATTGAAGGACACATAAGCGCAAATTATATTCAGGATGTTACATTAGAGCCTCCTTTTGGCTGTCTTATTGTATCCGGTGGACATACACACCTTGTTGAAGTTAAGGATTACGGTGAGTATGTTGTGCACGGAAGAACAAGAGATGATGCGGCAGGAGAGGCCTTTGACAAGGTTGCAAGAGCAATTGGCCTTGGATACCCGGGCGGACCAAAGGTCGATAAACTTGCAAAGGAGGGAGATTGCGAAGCATATTCATTCCCTCGCGCGGTTGTTGCGGATTCACCGTATGATTTTAGTTTCAGTGGCCTAAAATCCGCAGTTCTTAATCTTGTAAATCAGGCAAAAATGAAGGAAGAGGAATTAAATAAGGCGGATATTGCCGCTTCATTTCAGGCTGCCGTTGTTGAGGTCTTGGTTTCACACTCCATGCTTATGTGTGAAAATTACGGATACAAGACCTTTGCCCTTGCAGGTGGCGTTGCTTCAAATTCGGCTATTAGAGCAGCGTTTGATAAGGCTTGTAAAGAAAGGGATATTAAGCTGGTTTATCCGGATCCGATTTTATGTACTGACAATGCGGCAATGATTGGCGCAGCCGGTTATTACGAATATCTTAAGGGTGTCAGAATGGGCTATGATCTTAATGCCGTACCAAATTTGAAATTAGGTGATATTTAGTGAAAAGTGTGGCTATCGTCCTGGCTGCCGGAAAAGGCAGGAGAATGGGAAATATTCGTAAACAGTATATGCTTATTAAAGGTAAAGAAGTGCTTTTTTACAGTCTTTGGGCCTTTATGAAAAGCAAGGTGGATGACATTATTATTGTTTGCGGCGAAGAAGACATTGATTACGTAAAAGAAGAAATTGTTGAAAAATACGGCGTAAGCAAGGTTAAAAGCGTTGTTGCGGGGGGCTCTGAAAGGTATTATTCCGTGCATGAGGGCCTAAAAGAGGCTAAGAGGCTTGGTTACGAAGAGGGAGATATTGCTCTTATCCACGATGGCGCAAGGCCTTTTATATTAAGTACCGAAATCAATGCGCTTATTGACGAGACGCTTTTATGTAAGGCGTGTATTGCGGCAAATAAGGCGAAAGATACGGTTAAAATGGTGGATGATGAGGGGAATGTTGCGCAGACTCCTGAAAGAGACCGTGTCTGGATGGTGCAGACGCCGCAATGTTTTGATTTTGCTTTAATCAAAGAAGCGTATGATAATGTGATTCAAAGAGCGGTGCGCGGTGAATTTATACAAATAACCGATGATGCGATGGTTTTGGAGTATTTTGCGCCGACATTTAAAATAAAACTTGTTGAATGTTCCTATAATAATATAAAGATAACAACTCCCGAAGATGTTGTATATGCTGAAAGTATTATTGAAAACAGAGTAAAGGAAGGAATTTAGTGGATGAAGAAATGTAATTTTTGTGGTCAGATGCTTGATGATGATGCAAAGTATTGCGAATTTTGCGGTTCAAGTCAGGCAAGAAATGTAGAAGCTGAGGAAGTGTTAGAGAGGGCTAAGGATCCAAGCGTTAAGAGCGATGAGCCAAAAGCTCCTGAAAACGCCCCTGTTTATACAGATTATCCGAAGGATGAAAATATAAATACCTTTGGAAACGCAAGCGGAAGTTATACATATAATAATGCCAATCAGGGTTATAACCAAAATCAGGGATATAATCCAAATGTACGGTATAATAATGGTTACAACAATGCGCTGCGTCCGAAAAGAAAAGGTTACGGCTGTCTTATTGCAATTCTTGTGGTGATGGGAATATTTTTTGCGTTTGCGATGATTGGTGCTTTTGTTGAGAACTTTGGTAAAAGCTATTCTTATTCATATACAATTTCAGACGATACCGGTGAATATGCGGCAATGAAGAGTTATATTGATGCAATCAGTGAACTTTCCGCAGAAGATTATGTTGAGATTTGTTATGCCGATGGCGATGTTATGGATGCGGTGGAGGCGTTCTTTGAAGCAAACTACGACCAGACACCGCAAGAATATTATGAAGAAGCTTTTACCGAATATTCGGAATTTAAATATGCCAAATTATCCATAACAGAGGACTATGGCGAGTATGACAGTGACGAACTCGCGGATTTTGTTGAATATATGGAAGACTTCTGGGAAGGCGATGTGAGTGATATTACAACCGCAAAGAGCATAAAACTTTATTATGAATATAAGCTTGAGGGAGATACTGACTGGTATTATACGGAAGAAGATTATATTCTTTATAAGGTTGACGGCAAGTGGTATGTATGTGATTGATAATCGTTTAAAATAAGGAAAAACCGGTTAAAAAAACTTTTTAAAAAAACTTAAAAAATTCCTTGACAATGGATAGCCTAAATGCTATTATAAATGTCGCCGCTTGACGAAAGCCATGCGGCGATGTTCTTTATAAAACTAATAAAAATATGGAGAGGTATCGAAGCGGTCATAACGAGGCGGTCTTGAAAACCGTTTGCCTTAACGGGCGCGTGGGTTCGAATCCCACCCTCTCCGCTCTGGTATCAGCGATTTGGAGAAGTACCCAAGTGGTTGAAGGGGTTCCCCTGGAAAGGGAATAGATCGTTAATAGCGATGCGAGGGTTCAAATCCCTCCTTCTCCGTCAGGTCTTCTTAATAGCTTGTTGAAATTAAAAGTCAGATATTTTTAGCGGCGTGAAAGCCTGCAAATATCACGATTTGAAAAAATTTCAAAAAAAGTAAAAAAAGCTGTTGACAAAAAAGTTCAACCGATATATACTATACAAGCTGACCGCGAGACCAGCACAATGAAGCTTAAAGCTTGATTGCTATGTACATTGAGAATTAAAAGCTTTTTCTGATGGTATAATTATGTCATAAGAAACCATATGACCATTTATTTTCATTTCTGAACACTTGGAATTACAATTGCTATGGATGATCTCGTGCATCTTGTCCTCGATCGTCTGGAAATCTTCCTCTGTGACAGTTCTCGGAAGGACGAAGTCATAATAACAGCCGTCCTC
>CAJOOB010000091.1 GCA_905236025.1 uncultured Lachnospiraceae bacterium | reverse complement strand
AGCCTCTAATTGCCTTTATTTCGTCCGCAAGTTCATCCATGGTTAAAATATCCGTTCTGATGTTATAGCCCTTCTTTTTGAGTTTATATGCCACCTCGGTTGCCTGTGGCACATCAAGCCTTAACTCCTTCATCTTATCGACCTGACAGAAAATCTCCCTCGGCGTTCCCTGCATCACGAGATTCCCTCTATCCATGATAAACAGCTTATCCGCGTCAATAACCTCCTCCATATAATGAGTGATTAAAATCACGGTAACGCCGCGTTCTTTGTTAAGTTTATGAGCCATGTTAATGACATCACGTCTGCCCACAGGGTCAAGCATGGCAGTCGGTTCGTCCATCACAATACATTTCGTGCGCATTGCCATTATCCCGGCGATGGCTACTCTTTGCTTCTGGCCGCCGGATAAATCCTTTGGATCCCTGAATCTGTACTTTTGCATATCAACAGTATCCAACGCCTCATTTACCCGTTCATGAATGCCTTTTGTAGAAACGCCGATATTTTCCGGGCCAAACGCTACATCTTCTTCAACCGTTGCACCAATAATCTGGTTGTCAGGGTTTTGAAAAACAAGCCCCACATCCTGTCTGATATCCCAAAGCTTAGATTCATCCTTTGTATCCTTGCCGTCTATTAAGACCGTTCCCTCGCTTGGTAACAAAAGAGCGTTTAAATGCTTTGCAAAAGTTGACTTACCGGAACCGTTGTGACCCAAAATCGCCACAAAATCACCCTGATTAATGTCAATCGACAAATCATTAATCGGCGTTGCAACAAGCTGCTGTTTACCTTCTTCAGACACCTCGTAGAATCTTGCTATTAAGTTTTTAGCACTAACAAAACTCATAAAACTAACACCTATAAGAAAAGGGATAGAACCATTAGTTCTATCCCTAAATTGTAACATTAAAGTCTATTTATACAAGTTCAAGAAGAACTTCCATTGCAGCATCGCCTTTTCTCTGACCAATCTTTACAATTCTTGTATATCCGCCGTTACGTGATGTATACTTTGGAGCGATTTCGTCAAATAACTTATCTGTAAGGTCAACTTTCTTTGTATTTTTCTTCTTGCCGGCAGCCTGTGTCGGAACCTCTGTTACTGAGTAAAGAGTCTTGTACATCTGTCTTCTTGCATTAAGTCTTGAAGGATTGTCCTTCTTAACTGTCTTTTCAACTTCATCATAAACAGTAACTTTCTTACCGTCTACTTCCTTCTTAACACGATTGCCGTCTTTGTCTTTCTGAGCAACCTTAGCCTTTACTGTTACTTCAGTAAAGTTATCTTTTTCTTTAACAGCTAATGTAATAAGCTTTTCAGCAATCTTACGAACTTCCTTTGCTTTTGCTTCAGTTGTTACAATCTTGCCATTATATAATAAGCTTGTTACCTGACCTCTGAGGAGAGCAAGTCTCTGATCAGAAGTTCTGCTGAGCTTTCTATATTCAGCCATGTTTTTCCTCCTTAAATTAGGGCGCCACTATTCATTCTCTGACTTCAACTTTAAGCCAAGTTCATCTAACTTAGCCAAAACTTCGTCTAATGATTTACGGCCTAAGTTTCTAACCTTCATCATTTCATCAGGAGTCTTGTTGATAAGTTCCTGAACATTATTGATACCGGCTCTCTTTAAGCAGTTGTATGAACGAACCGTAAGTTCAAGTTCATCAATGCTTGTAGCAAGGATATTAACCTTATCATCAACAACCTTCTCGGACATAACCTTTGCATTCATTGCTGCATCAGAAAGTCCTATGAAGAGTTCAAGATGCTCGCTGAGCACCTTAGCTGCAAGGCTTACTGCATCCTTAGGAGCAAGAGTACCATTTGTATATACATCAAGAGTAAGCTTATCGTAATCCGTCTGCTGACCGACACGAGTATTCTCAACCGTAAGATTAACTCTCTCAACCGGTGTAAAGATAGAATCAATTGCAATAACACCAATTGGTGCATCAGGATTCTTATTCTTGTCCGCAGAGTTAAATCCACGACCCTTTGTAATTGTAAGTTCCATATACAACTTACTGTCTGCTCCTCCGTTAAGAGTTGCAATAACCTGATCCGGATTTAAAATTTCAATATCAGGGTCAGCCTGAATATCAGCGCCTCTTACAACACCTTCACCGTTAAATTCAATATAAGCGGTTTTTGGTTCGTCAGTACTGCTTGAGTTTTTAATAGATAAACTCTTGATATTCATGATGATTTCTGTGACATCTTCTTTAACACCCGGAATTGAAGAAAACTCATGCTGAATTCCATCAATCTTGATTTGGCTTACAGCCGCACCGGGAAGAGATGAAAGCATAATTCTTCTTAAAGAATTACCAAGAGTTGTGCCGTAGCCTCTCTCAAGAGGTTCTACAACAAATCTGCCGTATCTGTCATCATTAGAGATTTCTGAAATCTCAATATTAGGTTTTTCAAAGTCGAACACTATAAAGCCCCTCCTTCACTGTAGTTTCATCGGGTTAAATTTTTTGTTAACTTATTTTACGCTTTATTTAGAATATAACTCGACAATTAACATCTCGTTAACAGGAACGTCGATTTCTTCTCTTGTTGGAACAGACTTAACCGTACCCTTAAGAGCTTCCTGATCTGCCTCAAGCCAAGCCGGAACAAGTCTTCCGCCTGTAACTTCAAGTATATCCTTATATCTCTGAGAACTCTTCTTATTCTCTTTAATTTCAACAACGTCGCCTGCTTTAACGATATATGAAGGAATATTAACCTGTTTACCGTTAACTAAAACATGCTTATGGTCAACAATCTGTCTTGCTTCCATACGAGTTCTTGCGAAACCTAAACGGAATACAACGTTATCAAGTCTCAACTCAAGAAGGCTCATAAGGTTATGACCAACTGTGCCTTTCATTTTTGAAGCCTTATCGAACATATTTCTGAAAGGCTTTTCGAGCATACCGTAGATAAACTTAGCTTTCTGCTTCTCACGTAACTGGAGACCATATTCACTAGTCTTTCTGTTTGCTCTTACTAACTGTCTTTTAGACTTTTTATCTATGCCTAAGAATACAGGATCCATTCCAAGGGATCTGCATCTCTTAAGGACAGGAACTCTATTTACTGCCATTGTGAACCTCCTAGATTAGACTCTTCTACGCTTTGGTGGGCGACATCCGTTATGTGGAACAGGTGTAACGTCCTTGATACTGGTTACATCAATACCGCATGCTGATAAAGCACGGATTGCTGCTTCTCTTCCTGAACCAGGACCTTTAACCATAACATCAACCGATTTCAAACCATGTACCAAAGCTGCCTTGGCTGCTGTTTCAGCTGCCATCTGAGCTGCATAAGGAGTAGATTTCCTTGAACCTTTAAATCCCAGACCACCGGCACTTGCCCATGATATTGCATTACCCTGAGAATCTGTCAATGTAACGATTGTGTTATTGAAAGATGACTGGATATGTGCCTGTCCGTGTTCAACGTTTTTCTTGACACGCTTCTTTGTTACTTTCTTTGTAGTAGCTTTTGTAGCCATTTAAACTAACCTCCCTTATGGGTTGTGAATTACATTTTTAATTGAAACAATTTAAAACAATTACTTCTTCTTATTAGCAACTGTCTTCTTAGGACCCTTACGAGTTCTAGCATTTGTCTTTGTCTTCTGACCACGTACAGGAAGTCCCTTTCTGTGACGGATACCTCTGTAGCAGCCAATTTCCTGAAGTCTCTTGATATTCATTGCGATTTCTCTTCTAAGATCACCTTCAACGACGTGGTCTTTGTCGATAACTTCGCTTATTCTCTTAACTTCATCATCTGTTAAGTCTCTGACACGAGTGTCCGGACTAACATTAGCTTTCTCTAAGATCTGATTAGCACTTACTCTTCCAATACCGTAAATATAAGTAAGTCCGATCTCTACACGCTTGTCTCTTGGTAAATCAACACCTGATATACGAGCCATGTATGTACCTCCAAAAAATGATTTGCTATATTTCATGCAGCCCGTTATCAGGATAACGTCTGAAATGTGTGCATGCTTTTTAGCACTCCTGAACAATGAGTATTTTAGTTATAAAAAAGCAATATTCGTAAAAACAATGTTTCCCTCCGGACCAGAGAGCAGCCCTGAAAACATTATCTCCCTTAAATTGCTGCAGCCGCAACCAAAAAATCAAGCAGATAGTATTAACCCTGTCTCTGCTTGTGTTTTGGGTTTTCACAGATGATTCTGATGACACCCTTTCTCTTAATGACTTTGCATTTTTCGCAAATAGGTTTAACTGATGATCTAACTTTCACAGAAAAAACCCTCCTTTCAAAAAAGTCCAACGATGATTATATCACAGCAAAAAGTAAATGACAACAACAAATTTAAAAAAATTTATTTTGATCTCCAAATGATTCTTCCCTTGGTAAGATCGTAAGGTGACATCTCAAGTGTTACCTTGTCTCCCGGGAATATTCTGATGAAATTCATACGGAGCTTTCCGCTGATATGCGCAAGTACCTTATGTCCGTTTTCAAGTTCAACCTGAAACATTGCATTTGGTAACTTTTCAATTACAGTTCCTTCTAATTCAATTACATCTGACTTTGACATATGTTCCTCCGTCTTATTTAGTCACTGCGCTGACGATGTTATCGAACACTACCTTCATGTCAACTGTTCCGTCAACCTCTAAAAGTATGCCCGCCTTCTTATAATAATCAATAAGAGGCTGTGTCTGCTCATGGTAAACACCCAATCTCTTAAGTACTGTTTCCGGCTTATCATCATCACGAAGAACAAGTTCGCTTCCACATGTATCGCAGATACCTTCCTGCTTTGGCGGAATGTGCTCTAAATGATATGTAGCTCCACACTTAAGACAAGCACGTCTTCCGGACATTCTCTTTACGATATTTTCATCAGGAACTTCTACATCGACAGCAAAATCTACCTTATCAGAAAGTGCGGCAAGTGCTTTATCAAGCGCTTCTGCCTGTGGGATAGTCCTAGGAAAACCATCAAGGATGTAACCCTTTGTACAATCTTCCTGTTTAACTCTGTCGACAACAAGATCTACAACTAATTCATCAGGAACAAGCAAGCCCTGGTCCATATAAGTCTTGGCTTTTTTTCCGAGTTCAGTATTATTCTTGATATTAGCCCTAAAAATATCTCCGGTTGAAATATGAGGAATATTAAACTTTTCACTAAGCATTTTTGCCTGTGTGCCTTTTCCTGCCCCCGGTGCACCTAACATAATGATTTTCATAGTCTATCTCTCCATTCTTGGCATTTAACCAACAATTAGGAAATGCGTTTTCGCGCATTTCCTATGTTGATATTTATTGCAGTTAAACTGTTCTATTAATGAAAGATTCTTTATTCAGGAATATTTTATTCAGGAATATTTATTATTCCAAGAATCCCTCGTAATTTCTGCTAACCATCATTGACTTAATCTGAGAAAGTGTCTCAATAATTACACCAACAACGATTATGATTGAAGTTCCTCCAAAGCTTAAGCTTACGTTTGTAAGTCCCGAAGCAATGATTGGAACCATTGCAGCTAACAAAAGACCAATAGCACCAATAAAGATGACTGCATTTAATATCCTTGTAAGATATTCTTCCGTGGTCTTACCCGGTCTGATACCGGGGATTGCACCACCCATCTTCTTCATGTTGTCTGCTATCTCAGCAGGATTGAATGTTATTGCTGTGTAGAAGTAAGCAAACGCAATTACAAGTACAGCATAAATTACAAATCCAAGAGTCCATTTGAAATCGCTTGTATCAAACCAAGCGCTTGTGGTGAGAAGTTTTAAAACTTTTCCCCATGTAGTTCCGTCACCGGCTTGTTTTCCAAACAAGTTAGAAATGATTACAGGGAATGACATAAGCGATGATGCAAAGATAACCGGCATAACACCTGCTGTATTAACTTTAAGAGGAATATTGGTGGACTGTCCGCCATACATTCTTCTACCCTGCAACTTCTTTGCGTACTGAACCGGAATACGTCTTTCGGCGTTCTGAAGTATTACAATATATGCAATGAGTACTACAAATATCAAAAGGATGATGATGGCCGAAAGTACAGCCATACCTATTGATCTGTTGTTTGTATCCGTGATGATAACCTTTTCCTGGAAAAGATTGTAAATATCATCAGGTATTGTAGAAAGAATATTTACAAGAAGAACGATTGAAATACCGTTGCCGATACCGCTCTCTGTAATTCTTTCGCCAATCCACATAAGTAATGTAGAACCACCTACCATAGCTGCTATAGATACTACATATGTAGCAAACTTTTCTGTTCCGCTAACGTCGCCAAACAGTTCCTGATTACCAAGACCAATGGTCATGGCAATTGCTTCGATAAGTGAAAGACCAACCGTTACAAAACGGGTGATTTTGGCCATAGTCTTTCTACCTGTCTCTCCATCTTTCTGAAGCTCTTCAAGCTTTGGAATAGCTATTGTTAAGAGCTGCATAATGATTGATGAAGTGATGTACGGTGTAATGCTCAATGCAAACAATGACATCATTTCGAATGAACCACCGGTAAATGCACTAAAGAAACTGAATGCATCCGAGTCTTCGAAAGATGATAAAATACTTTCAAGAACATCCGCATCAGATCCCGGAATAGGGAGCTGACAGCCGAGTCGTATAACAATTACCATTAAGAAAGTAAACAAAAGTTTCTTTCTAATGTCTTTAATACTTAATGCGTTCTTGAGTGCTTTGAACATTAAACCTCCTCGCAGCTTCCGCCTGCAGCTTCAATCTTAGCCTTTGCGCTCTCTGAGAAAGCGTTAACCTTAACTGTAAGCTTCTTTGAAAGTTCACCGTTACCGATAATCTTAACTGAATCGAAACCGTTCTTTACAACACCAGCTTCAACGAGTGCTTCGATTGTTACTTCTGCACCGTTATCAAACTTCTTGTCGAGTGTTGAAACATTAATTGCTGCAACATTCTGTGTATTAATATTCTTGAATCCTCTCTTAGGAATTCTTCTGTATAAAGGCATCTGACCGCCTTCAAAACCAGGTCTTGGTGCTCCGGAACGAGCCTTCTGTCCTTTGTGACCCTTGCCGGCTGTCTTACCATTACCTGAACCATGTCCACGGCCTCTTCTGAAGTTATCACTCTGCTTAGAGCCTTCTGCAGGCTTCAATGTTGATAAATCCATATTGCACCTCCTATTTTAGATTAATTTTCTTCTACCTTAACTAAATGTCTAACTTGCTGAATCATACCTCTGGTTGCTGCATTATCAGGATGCTCAACTGTCTGATGAAGCTTCTTTAAACCCAAAGCTTCGATTGTCTTCTTGTGCTTTGGAACAGCACCGATAGTTGACTTAACAAGTGTAATCTTTAAGTTCTTTGCCATTATAATAACCTGCTTTCTATAATGATGGGGTATTCATAAGCAAAAGCTTATGAATACAACTCCTCAACTGTCTTACCGCGAAGCTTAGCTACTTCTTCAGGTGTCTTTAATTCTGAAAGGCCCTGGATTGTAGCAAGTACTACGTTCTGCTTGTTATTAGAACCAAGTGACTTTGTACGGATATTCTTGATTCCGGCAAGTTCAAGCACGTTACGTGCAGGACCACCGGCGATGATACCTGTACCGGCTGAAGCCTTCTTAAGAAGTACTTCTGCGCTTCCAAATACACCAGTGTTATCATGAGGTATACTTAAGTTAGCATCCATAGGAACTGAAATAAGATTCTTCATAGCATCTTCTTTGCCCTTACGAATAGCTTCAGGAATTTCTGCAGCCTTTCCGAGACCGGCGCCAACGTGGCCATTGTGATCTCCAACTACAACAAGCGCAGCAAATCTCATGTTACGGCCACCCTTAACAACCTTAGTTACTCTCTTGATGGCTACAACCTTTTCTTCAAGTTCCAGTGAACTAGCGTCAATAATTGTTCTCTTCATTGATTAACCTCCTCTAGAACTCGAGACCAGCTTCACGAGCTGCGTCTGCTAATGCCTTAATTTTACCTTGATATATGAAGCCGCCTCTGTCGAAAACAACTTCCTTAATGCCTTTTTCAATGGCTTTCTTTGCAATAACTGTACCTACATATGCTGCCGCATCAACGTTATTGGTCTTTTCAACTGCTGCTTTAACATCTTTGTCAAGTGTTGAAGCAGATACAAGTGTATTACCAACTGTATCGTCAATAATCTGAGCATACATATGATTATTGCTTCTAAATACTGCTAAACGTGGTCTTTCGGCTGTGCCGACGATACGATTACGCATTCTGTCATGTTTCTTAACGCGGTTTTCCGCTCTTGAATCTTTGCTAATCATGTGCATTCACTCCTTCGATTATTTCTTACCGGTCTTACCGACTTTACGTCTGATAACTTCATCAGCATACTTAATACCTTTGCCCTTATATGGCTCAGGTGGTCTCTTTGTTCTGATTTCAGCAGCGTACTGACCAACTTTTTCCTTGTCAATACCCTTAACTGTAATAACATTTCCTTCAACAACTGTTTCAATGCCTTCTGGATCTGTCATTTCTACCGGATGGGAATAGCCGAGAGAGAGGTTTAAAACCTTGCCCTGCTTAGCTGCTCTGTAACCAACACCGTTAACTTCAAGTTTCTTTTCATAGCCATCAGTTACACCGATTACCATGTTGTGAATAAGTGTTCTTGTAAGGCCATGTAATGCTTTAATTCTCTTAAGATCGTTTGGACGGCTTACTACAACTTCAGCACCTTCCTGCTTGATCTCGAGTTCTGCAGGGAGTACTCTCTCAAGTGTTCCCTTAGGACCCTTTACAGTCACTTTGTTATTTTCTGCTATTTCTACAGTTACTCCTGCAGGAACAGCGATAGGCATCTTTCCTATACGTGACATGCCGCTACCTCCTTAGATTTACCAAATAAATGCGAGAACTTCGCCGCCGACATTTTCTTTTCTTGCCTGCTTGTCTGTGATGATACCCTTGTTTGTTGAAAGGATAGCAACACCTAAACCACCAAGTACTCTTGGAATATCATCCTTGCCGGCATAAACTCTAAGACCCGGCTTAGAGATTCTCTTAAGACCTGTGATGATCTTCTGGTTCTTGTCTGCACCGTACTTAAGTGTGATACGAATGTTCTTCATTTTTCCATCGTCTACTATATCAAAACTCTTAATATAACCTTCGTCTAAAAGAATCTGAGCAATGCTTGTCTTCATCTTTGAAACAGGAATATCAACAGTGTCGTGTTTAGCAGTGTTTGCATTACGAATTCTTGTAAGCATATCTGCGATTGGATCGCTAATTGCCATGTTTTTGTTCCTCCTTTAAGATTATACGGCCTACCATGAAGCCTTCTTAACGCCCGGGATCTGACCCTTGTATGCTAACTCACGGAAGCATACTCTGCAAATTCCATACTTTCTTAAATAAGCATGTGGACGACCACATATCTTGCAACGTGTGTACTCTTGTGTAGAGAACTTTGCTTTACGCTGCTGCTTCATTTTTAATGATGTCTTAGCCATTGTGCTTCCTCCTATTATTTCTGAAATGGCATGTTGAACTGTGCCAATAATTCACGTGCTTCTTCGTCTGTCTTAGCTGTTGTAACGAAGATAACGTCCATACCTCTTACCTTGTCAATCTTATCATATTCGATTTCAGGGAAGATAATCTGCTCTTTAATACCAAGAGCGTAGTTACCTCTGCCATCGAATGCATTAGGATTAACACCTCTGAAGTCACGTACACGTGGGAGTGCAAGGTTTACAAGACGATCAAGGAAATCATACATTCTGTCTCCACGTAATGTAACCTTACAACCAATAGCAAGGCCTTCTCTAATCTTAAAGTTTGCAACTGACTTCTTAGCCTTTGTTGTAACAACCTTCTGACCTGTAATTGTTTCGAGGTCCTTAACTGCGCTTTCAAGCACCTTTGCGTTGTCTTTTGCTTCGCCAACGCCCATATTTATAACGATTTTGCTAAGCTTTGGTACTTCCATAGGATTCTTGTAACCAAACTTCTTAGTCAAAGCGTCCACTATTTCGTTATTGTAAATTTCTTTAAGTCTACTACTCAATTTAATGCGCTCCTTCCTTATTTGATTACTTCGCCGGTTGCCTTTGCAACACGAACTTTTTTACCATCTTCTACCTTGAATCCCACTCTTGTAGCCTTGCCGTTAACAAGAAGCATTACGTTTGAAGCATCGATAGGAGCTTCCTTAGAGATAATGCCGCCTTCCTGGTTAGCAGCGCTTGGCTTTGTATGTTTCTGAACAAGGTTGATACCTTCTACTAAAACCTTACCGGTTTTTGTATTAACTGAAAGAACTTTTCCTTCTTTATCTTTGTCCTTACCGGCAATAACTTTAACTGTATCTCCGGTCTTAATCTTTAATGATGACATCCGATACCTCCTATAATACTTCCGGTGCGAGTGAAACGATCTTCATAAACTGCTTTTCACGAAGTTCTCTTGCAACCGGTCCAAATATACGTGTACCTCTTGGTGTCTTATCATCCTTGATGATAACTGCAGCGTTTTCATCAAACTTTATATAAGAACCGTCATTACGACGAGCACCTTTTACACTACGAACTACAACGGCCTTAACGACGTCGCCCTTCTTAACAACTCCACCTGGTGTTGCCTCTTTAACTGAAGCTACGATAATGTCGCCGATGTTGGCATATCTTCTTGTAGATCCGCCCATTACTCTGATGCAAAGTAATTCTTTAGCGCCTGTGTTATCTGCAACAACAAGTCTACTTTCCTGCTGAATCATGATATTTCCTCCGTTCCTACTATCTAGCTTTCTCGATTATTTCAACAAGTCTCCATCTCTTATCCCTTGATAAAGGTCTTGTTTCCATAACTCTTACTGTATCGCCTATTGAACATTCATTGTTCTCATCATGGGCTTTAAGCTTATATGTTCTCTTAACTATCTTGCCGTATAAAGGATGCTTTACGTTATCCTTGATTGCAACTACGATAGTCTTGTCCATCTTGTCACTTACAACAATTCCGGTACGTGTTTTTCTTAAATTTCTATCCACAACAATTTCTCCTTTCACTAGTCTGATACAGATTAAGCATTTGCCTTTTCAGCAATAATAGTTTGGATTCTGGCAATATTCTTTCTTACTTCCTTGATCCTGCTTGTGTTATCCAATTGGTTTGTTGCGTTCTGGAACTTTAAATTAAAGAGTTCCTTCTTGGCAGCTACTAATTCTTTTTCAAGATCTGCAGCTGTCTTCGATTTTAAATCTTCTACATACTTAGCTGTTTTCATTAATTAGCACCGCCTTCCAACTGTTCCTTAGAAACGATCTTACATTTAACAGGGAGCTTATGACTTGCAAGTCTTAATGCTTCTCTTGCTGTTTCTTCAGGTACTCCGGATATTTCAAACATTACTCTACCCGGTTTAACTACTGCTACCCAATATTCAAGTGAACCTTTACCTGAACCCATTCTGGTTTCAGCAGGTTTAGCTGTTACTGGCTTATCAGGGAATATCTTAATCCAAATCTGGCCACCACGCTTAACATATCTTGTCATAGCTATTCTGGCTGCTTCGATCTGATTTGATTTAATCCAACATGGCTCTGTAGCGACAAGACCAAATGCTCCGTGAGTAATGGTGTTGCCTCTTAAAGCCTTACCTCTCATAGTACCGCGAAACTGTTTACGATGTTTCACTCTCTTAGGCATTAACATTATTTGTCGCTCCCTTCTGTCTTTTCTTCCTTAGTAGACTTGTTCTTTGTTGGGAGTACTTCTCCTTTGTAGATCCAAACCTTAACGCCAACCTTGCCGTATGTTGTGTCTGCTTCTGCAAAACCATAGTCAATGTCTGCTCTTAAAGTCTGAAGAGGAATAGTACCTTCGCTGTAAAATTCTGTACGAGCCATATCAGCACCGCCAAGACGGCCTGAGCATGATGTCTTGATACCTAAAGCGCCTGCCTTAAGTGATCTTGACATAACAGACTTCATAGCTCTTCTGAATGATACACGGTTCTCAAGCTGCTGAGCAATGTTCTCTGCAACAAGCTGTGCATCCTTGTCAGGTTTCTTGATTTCCTTAACATCTACAAATACTTTCTTTGTTGAAAGCTTCTGTACATCTGCCTTAAGTTTCTCAATTTCAGCTCCGCCCTTACCGATAATAACGCCTGGCTTTGCTGCAAAAAGGTTAATTCTAACCTTATCTGATGTTCTCTCTATTTCAATCTTTGAAATTCCTGCCTGCTGAAGCTTCTTCTTAAGGAATTTTCTGATATTGTAGTCTTCTACAAGATTATCTGAAAAATCTGCATCAGCGTACCACTTAGAATCCCAATCTTTAATAACTCCGACTCTTAAGCCGTGTGGGTTAACTTTCTGTCCCATGAAATTTCTCCTTTCAAATAATCGTTAGTTTACTGTCTCTCATTAAGAATGACTGTAATGTGGCTCTGCTGCTTCTCAATTCTGTAAGCTCTGCCCTGTGCTCTAGGGTGAATTCTCTTCATTGATGTAGCCTTGTTTGCAAAGCATTCCTCGATGTAGAGGTTGTCAGCGTTCATGCCGTTGTTGTTTTCAGCGTTTGCGATTGCTGACTTTAATAACTTTTCGATTACTGTTGAAGCGTATCTTGGGTTATATGCAAGAATACCAAGAGCTGTAGTAACGTCCTTACCACGTATTGCATCGAGTACAAAAGCTGCCTTCTGAACTGATACTCTAGCGTAAGAAAGCTTTGCTGATGGTCTTGTTTCTCTATTGTTTTCGTTTCTTTCTCTCTTTATTTGAGATCTATGTCCTTTTGCCATTGATGAAGCCTCCTTTCACTTATCTCTTCTTTTCGTCCTTGCCGTGTCCTCTGTAAGTTCTGGTTGCTACAAATTCACCGAGTTTGTGTCCAACCATATCTTCAGTTACATATACAGGAACATGCTTTCTGCCATCATGAACAGCGATTGTGTGTCCAACGAAGCTTGGGAAGATAGTTGATCTTCTTGACCAAGTCTTTACAACCTGCTTGTCGTTTGAAGCGTTTAAAGCATCGATTTTCTTAAGTAAATGTTCATCTGCAAATGGACCTTTTTTTAATGATCTAGCCATTGGTAATCCTCCTACTTAAAATTCTTGCCATCGCGTCTACGTACGATGAGCTTGTTGCTTGACTTCTTAAGCTTTCTTGTCTTAAGGCCGAGTGCCGGCTTGCCCCATGGAGTACATGGACCAGGACGACCAACTGAAGTCTTACCTTCACCACCACCATGTGGATGGTCATTAGGGTTCATAACAGAACCACGAACTGTAGGTCTGATACCCATATGACGGGTTCTACCTGCCTTACCAATGTTAACAAGGTCATGTTCAATGTTTCCAACCTGTCCGATTGTTGCACGGCAGATAATTGGAACCATTCTCATTTCGCCTGAAGGAAGACGAAGTGTAGCGTACTTTCCTTCTTTAGCCATGAGCTGTGCTGAGTTACCTGCCGAACGAACCAACTGTCCGCCCTTGCCAGGATAAAGCTCGATGTTATGGATAAGTGTACCAACAGGGATGTTTTCAAGTGGTAATGCGTTACCAACCTTAACTTCTGCTGTTGCACCGTTCATAACTGTCTGGCCAACCTGAAGGCCGTTAGGAGCGAGGATGTATGCCTTAGCACCGTCTGCATACGCAAGAAGTGCAATGTTAGCTGTTCTGTTTGGATCGTATTCAATTGAAACAACCTTAGCAGGAACGCCATCCTTATTTCTCTTAAAATCGATAATTCTATATTTTCTTCTAGAGCCGCCACCCTGATGTCTAACGGTGATCTTGCCCTGATTGTTACGTCCAGAATTCTTCTTTAATGAAACTACAAGTGATTTCTCAGGTGTTGCCTTTGTAATGTCTGAGTAATCAAGACCTGTCATGTTTCTTCTGGAAGGTGTATATGGGTTATATGTCTTAATTCCCATTTTAATCTCCTTTCAAAAATCATTTCTGATTTCCGTTGCATATAACTGAAATTTTTCATGCAACTGTCATTTTATAAACCTGCAAAAATTTCTATATCCTTGCTGTCTTCTGTAAGAGTAACAATGGCCTTCTTCTTCTTGGCTGTCTGGCCAACAACCATTCCTCTTCTTCTGTTCTTTCCGTCAAGGTTCATTGTGTTAACACTCTTTACCTTTGTACCGGAGAACATCTTCTCAACAGCATCCTTGATCTGATTCTTTGTAGCATCAGGATTAACAAGGAAAGTATATTTCTTTGAAGCCATTTCGTTCATTGATTTCTCAGTAACTACAGGCTTAAGGATAACGTCATAATACTTTAAATCTGCCATTATGCATATACCTCCTCAATTTTCTCTACTACAGCCTTATCGATAACTACCGTATCATATTTAAGGATGTCATATACGTTGATTGTATTTGCAATTGCTGTCTTAACTGATGGTACATTCTTTGCTGAAAGAACTGTGTTCTTTTCCTCATCCTTTAAAACTACAAGTGCCTTTGAAACCTTAAGGTTTCCAAGTACTTCAACGAACTTCTTTGTCTTGATTTCGCTTAAGCTGAAATCATCAACTACTACGAACTTATTTTCTGCTACTCTCGAAGAAAGAACTGCCTTAAGTGCTGCCTGTCTTTCCTTCTTGTTTACCTTAACAGAATAATCACGTGGCTTTGGAGCGAATACGATACCACCATGTGTCCACTGTGGAGCTCTCGTTGAACCCTGACGTGCATGGCCTGTTCCCTTCTGCTTCCAAGGCTTCTTTCCGCCACCGCTTACTTCTGCACGAGTCTTTGCACTCTGTGTGCCCTGTCTCTTGTTAGCAAGCTGAGCTACTACTACCTGGTGTACAAGTCCTTCGTTTACTTCAACTCCGAATACGGAATCATTTAAATCGATTGTTCCGACCTGATCACCGTTTATGTTATATACATTAACTGTTGCCATTTCGTTGTTCCTCCTTCCTTATTACTTTCCTGCTTTCACAGTTTCCTTAATCGTAACGAGGGCTTTCTTAGGACCCGGAACTGCGCCTTTAACAAGGATTACATTTTCGTCCGCAAGCACTTTTACAACTTCAAGGTTCTGAACTGTAATCTGCTTACCACCCATATGACCCGGCATACCCTTGCCCTTAAATACACGGCTTGGAGTTGAGCAGGCACCATTTGAGCCCTGATGACGATGGAACTTAGAACCATGAGCCATAGGTCCTCTGGACTGACCTAATCTCTTAATTGCACCCTGGAAGCCCTTACCCTTGGCGATTGCTGTTGCATCTACCTTGTCTCCGGCTTCGAATACGGTTGCTTTGATTTCATCGGCTACATTGTATTCTGCTGAATTCTCAAATCTGAATTCTCTGATGTATCTCTTGTATGATACACCTGCTTTGTCGAACACGCCCTTTCTCGGCTTGTTGACTAACTTTTCTCTGATATCAGAGAAACCAACCTGTACTGCGCTGTAACCATCTTTTTCCTCTGTCTTAACCTGAGTTACAACACAAGGACCTGCGCTAAGTACGGTTACCGGTGTAAGAACACCGTCTTCGTTGAAGATCTGTGTCATTCCGACCTTCGTAGCTAAAATAGCTTTCTTCATTTGTTTTTCCTCCTGTATTCTACAGCGGTCCAAATTACTTGGACATCCTAGAAAGTCAGTTTCAATGTCAAAGCGCTTCATCACGCTCATCTATCTAAATTCTAACTTAGGATCGCATGTTACTACTTATAAGATTATTTCATCTTAACATCGATTAAAACACCTGCAGGCATTTCAATCTTCTTTAAAGTTTCAACAAGCTTCTGGCTTGGCTGAATGATGTCGATGAGTCTCTTATGAGTTCTCTGTTCGAACTGTTCTCTTGAATCCTTATACTTATGTACTGCTCTAAGAATTGTAATAACTTCTTTCTTAGTCGGAAGAGGTACAGGACCACTCACCTTTGTACCGGACTTGTTAACAGTTTCGATGATTTTCTGTGCGCTCTGATCAAGTAACTGATGATCATACGCTTTGAGAGTAATTCTCATTGTCTGACTTGCTGCCATAAAAAAAGTCGCCTCCTATTCGCACTCTTTATAATAAGTAGTACGACAAGCGGTGACTGTACACATCTCCGTGTGTGTCATGAACTTCTGAATAAAAAATTCAGGTTTTCACCTTCCACATCGGTTTTCTGCTTCTTGCAGAACTCTCTTGTACAGTGACTTGTCGCCATTTTTGTAAATTGACATTCGCTCCACGGAAAAACCCGCACCTTGGTGTATTCACTTTAGTGCAGCAACCTCACGCTTCACAGCTATCAATGTCACAGCAAGAGTAACTTTACACCAATACAAAGAATAATGCAAGAAAAATATTATTTTAATTTGTAAACTTTTTGTAAACAACGATTTTTGTTCCCAATCAATATTTACCCCGTGTATTTTCTCACACTTATCAATTTTTTCAATCTCTTCTATATATAGAAGTTGTCGCTTTTATTTTTTTATGCTATTATGGTCGTGCAAATTTACAGGAGGCAATATGTGGTTAGCTGATAATTGGAAAGAATATGAAGTTTTAGATACATCAAACGGCGAAAAGCTTGAAAACTGGGCAGATTACACTTTGATCCGTCCGGACCCGCAGGTTATTTGGAACACAAAAAAAGAGAATCCTCTCTGGAATAAGCCCGATGGCCATTATCACAGAAGCAATAAAGGCGGCGGTGAATGGGAGTTCTTTGGCTTACCGGCTCAGTGGAGCATTAACTACACTCTGCCAATGGGCAAGACTTTAACTTTTAACCTTAAACCGTTTAACTTTAAGCACACCGGTCTTTTCCCGGAGCAGGCATGTAACTGGGACTGGTTTTCCAAACTTATATATGAAGAAACCGGTAAAGGTAAAGAAGTAAACGTTCTTAATCTTTTTGCTTATACAGGCGGCGCAACGCTTGCTGCTGCCGCTGCCGGCGCAAACGTAACTCACGTTGACGCATCTAAGGGTATGGTTGCATGGGCAAAGGAAAATTCCGTAAGCAGCGGTCTTTCCGACAAACCAATCCGTTGGCTTGTGGATGACTGTTCTAAATTTGTTGAAAGAGAAATAAGACGCGGCCATAAATATGACGCAATTATTATGGATCCTCCTTCTTACGGAAGAGGTCCAAAGGGAGAAACCTGGAAGCTTGAAGAATCCTTACATCCGTTTATTAAATTGTGTATGCAGATTCTTTCAGACGATCCGCTTTTTTTCTTAATCAATTCATACACTACGGGTCTTAGCCCTTCTGTTCTTACTTATATGTTAAAGACAGAGCTTTATCCCGTAATTAAAAACAAGAAGGCAAAATCCCCTGCAGATTTAAATGTTTCTGCAAGCGAAATTGGCCTTCCCGTTAAGGATAACAACCTTATTCTCCCGTGCGGAGCTTCAGGACGTTACGAAAGATAATATATTCCAAAATAAATATGTACCCTCGTTACCGGGCAAACCGTTGATGAGGGTACATATTTTTTATTCGAGGATTTTTATTCAGCCTTATTGTCTGTTTCTTTTTTCTTCTTTATTTTCTTTCTTTGGTATATGCCTATGCCCGCACCAACTGATACAGCAGCAATTAACAACGCAATGCCTGCAAACAAACCAAGCTTTGAAATGCCGCTCATAGCCGTTTTGCTTGATGAAGCGCTGTTTTGTGATGCGTTATAATCTCTTATGATATAAATCGTATCATATATTCCGCCGGCAGGAGAACTTCCTGTTGCCGCAAACTTTATATCAATGCTTTCTTTTCCGTTTGTAAGAGATGTCGGTATTTCGTACCACACCATATAAAAGTCGTTTTCATCCACTTCTTTATATATAATGCCGTTTTCTTCGTCTGATGTGCCGGCAAGCGAAGAATCAAGCGTTACCTCGCAAAGCACCTCGTCATTAGCATATATGGTGAATGCACGGCCATCGTCGGCTGTGGTATATTTTACCACGAGATAATTTGTATTCTTTGAATCCACTTTAAATGTGTATGTAAAGGATCCGCCGGAAAGTGCATCTCTGTACATAAGACCGCCGTATGAACCGGTTGTTGAGTTATCTGATACAAGGTTATGTGCAAGTTCGTACTGGTCATTTGATACAGGAACGGAGTCAATTGTGTTTGCCGCAAAGAGTGCTGCCTCTTCTTCTGCTTCTTTTTCTTCATCCGTTTCGGTATACGAACCGCTTGTAACTTTAAAGTAGATTCCGTATCTTGAATCATCCGTAAAGAGATAATACGGACTGAATACAAGAGAATCCGCATCAGTACCGCTTAAGCTGAAGGTAAGCCCTTCGCCTTTCACAAGATACTGCGATATGTTTTCCATAAATTCTTCAATGCTGTCAGCACTTGTATTGATAACTTTCGTAACTGCAGAAGAAAGCTGAGGGATGGTTACAGAAACGCCCGTTGTAGTGGTGGTCATGTTGTCATTTCCAAGATCTGCTGCCAAAACAATCGGTCCGTACTTGAATGCAAGCGTATTTTCACCATCAGGAAGATTATATGCCACAACTTCCATTGGAGTTGTAATTGTAATTACGTCTCCGTCATTAAACGGCCCGCTTATCTTTGCATATCCGTGTGTTACGGTGTACGAAACGGCTTCTCCGTTTAATGTTATTTCCATATCTGATGCAAGCCAGTCCGGAACTCTTATCATTAAATCAAATTCGTCCGTGCTTCCGTTTCCTGCCGAAATTGTAAGCGTTGTCGTTTCACCGCCCGTTATTACGGATGAATCCTGGGTGAGCACAAGACCTTTTTCTGTATATGTAAGCTTCGAGCTTATAAACTGATTTACATAAAGTTCGCTGTCGTTCTTAAAGTAGATGGAATCCATTAACTTTGTAAAGTTTTCCATACCTGTACCCGTACAACACCAAAAGCTGTTTTCGGCACTTGAGTATACCTTAAAGTATCCCGTGGCCATTGACTGGAAGTATGTGGTAAGGCCTGTTTCTGAATCCTGTGATGCAAGGATGTCGTTAAGAAGTGCCTGCTCATAATAATCTGAATATGTCGAGTCACCTGTAATTTCAAAGAGAAGTCTCGCAAGCTTGAGCATATTGTATACATTACAGGTTTCACAGTTACAGTTTGTTCTTTCGGCATCTAAAACGTCTGACTCTCCAAAGTGTTCCCACTCGCTGTTTCCGCCTGTTATATATGTATGATGTGTGGTTACAATACTAAAGAAGTTCTTTGCTACCGTAAGATAATACTCTTCATCTTCTGTTTCGCCCATTACATAATATCTGTTAAGAGCGCCCAAAATCTTTGGTATTGTCGTATTGGCATGTAAGCCGTTTAAGCAGTCTTCTCCGGCATAAAGCTTATCAAAGAGCGTCATTTCGTCAAACATATGCGCCGCAGCCGCGTACTTCGAGTTACCGGTAAGTGCATATATTTCATATAATACGTCGTTCATTCCGCCGTATTCTATTGATAAAACCGTTGCCTGCGTTGTGCTATCCCACGCCATCACTCTGTTGTATACCCAATCTGCAAGCTTAGTTGCAACCGTAAGTGCTTCTTCGTTTCCGCCGTATTCATATGCGCTTACCAAACCTGCAAGAAGTTTATGCATGTTGTAATAAGGAACCCAAATTCCACTTGTGTTTCCATCTTCAAGCTGGTCAAAGTGACTTTCCGGTATGGCCATTAAGTATCCGGATGGCTGTTGACAGGCTGCAAGCTGCGAAACTATATAATCAATTCTTTCTTTAAGTTCTTCATCCTGCGAATATGCATATGCCGTTGATATGGCACTTAAATAATGGCCAAGCGTATGTCCCATTATTGCCGTACTTTCCCAGCCACCATATAAAGATGCTGTCGAAGTAAGCCCGGCCTGTGTCAAAAATCCCTTCAAAAGTCTGTCACACGAAAGGCTCTTTAAGTATTCCACATCCGCTTCATATGCTGTAATTTCAAATTCATCCAAAAGTTCAATGTCTGATAAATCAAACGCCGTAACACCATCAAATTCATACTGTGAAAGTACCGTAAATTCAAACTCTTTTGTAACGGATGAATCTCCGTATGTTATGGTTGCGGTAAGTGTAACCGTTTTGTCCCCTTCACTTTCTAAAGGTCTGTTTACGGTGCCGTCCGTTCCAATAACACTTTCATCAGAAGAAGCCCATGTTATTGTACTTCCAGCTGTTCCTTCGGCTGCAAGGGTAATATCTTGCGTTACGTTTGTAATTGAAAACTTAAGTGAATCGTAGTCTGCATTAACAATGTCTTCTCCGTCAACGCTTCCGCCTGCGTTTGCATAAAGCGTAAGAACATCTGACGCCGAAGCAGCCGTACTGTAGATCTCAAACTCATCTAAGCTTAATTTACAATACCCGCCGTTATATCCCGGTGAGTTAAATCCAATATATTTGTTTGATGTACTGTCTGATGTTATATAAGAAGCAGTATTTAAATAAAGAACTTCCTGCGCAATTCCGTTACGGTATATTGCCACGGTCTGATCTTCCGAATTAAAGGTTACGACAATGTGTACCCATTCCCCGTCCGGGAAGAATTCCGAACGTGACGCTGACACATACGCTTCCATCGGCTGTCCCGTTGATTCGCCAATGGATATTTTAAGCGGTGTTGAGTTATCTAAGGACGAGAGATACCAGCCTTTTCCCTGGTAGTTTCCGCTTGGCTTAAACCATACAAGCATTTCCTCTCCACTCATTGTTCCGTCTGCGCAAACCCACATTGAAACCGTAAGGTTTTCCGGCTGGAGTGTGCCTGATGTACCCAAATCCACATATGAAGATCCGTTAAGGTAAAGTGCCTTTCCGGATACACCCTCAACATAGTTTTCTGTTCCCGTTATTGTTCCGTCATTTCCGTTACCGGTAGAATCCGTAAGATTATCCTCAAAGCTTAAGGACGCAACCTTAGACGCTTCTATTGATTCTGCCGCATAAACATTTTCGTCACCCGCTGTCTTTACGAATACCGTGCCCACAGACGAAGCCACAGGCGTAAGCACTAAAGCAGCACATAAAAATCCCGCCAAAAATCTTTTAAACATAAAATTCCTTTCCTGCCCGCAAAACAAGCTAAACACGTTTAAAACAAGTCTAAACATATCGGCAACGGCCCTTACGGATACCAAAAATCCGGTAAAGGTAAACCGTAAGAACGCCATGCTGATATATTTATAATAGCATTTAGAGTATATTAGTAAATCTTTAAAGAGAACAAATGGGTGTAAAAAACTCACATTACTTTTTTACACCTTTTTTCGTTTTCAATTCACATCTTTAGTGATATACTGTTAATGAAAATCTTTTATTTTCAGTCATTCATAGTTTAATTGTTTTTATATTTTGTTGTTTTGGAAGGTGTGAGAAAGTTGAATACATGTAAATTTGACAAAAATAAAGGCTTTGTATACCACTATTGTGGACTTTTTACATCACCCACGCCGGAGTGGATGCACTTAACAAGAATTCTTACCGATTACGAACTTTTTATTGTCACAAAAGGAACCTTATATATTGCTAACGAAAAGGAAAGCTACACCGTCTCGACCGGCGAATACTTAATTATGCCGCCCTCTTTTTATCAGCACGGATACAAGGCAAGTGACTGTTCTTTTTACTGGTTGCATTTCGCAGACACTAACCCTGACGAACAGCCCTTAAAGGATACCCCGGGCGAAATTGCATCAGCCGGGGATTTTATTGAATTTCCTTTAACCGGCAAGCTTTCGGCACCGGACAGAATCATGGTTTACATAGAGCAGCTTACGGAAAGCGACCGCCTTTATCACGACAATTTTTTAAATAATATCCACACAACCCTTATTTTAAATGAGCTTAACAATCAGCTGAATACTGAAAAAAACTACTCACTCGGCAACAGAGGAAACATGAAGTTATTTAACGACATTAAAGATTATGTGAGCTGGCACATTTCAGAAAACATCAGGATTTGCGATATTGCCGCATATTTTGGCTACAACGAGAAGTATCTCTCCGCGTATTTTAAAAAGTACAGTCAGATTAACTTAAAGCAATATATTATCCTTGCAAAGACTGACCGTGCCAAAAGGGAATTGTGCGATACAAAAAATTCAATTGCGCAAATCGCGTACAGTATTGGCTTTTCCGATGCTCACAACTTTTCCAATGCTTTCAAAAAAGTCACAGGCATCACTCCAAGCGTATACAGAAGCACTTACGGCGAGGGAATCACACCAAACACCAATTAAGCATTTACTTCAAAAAAGACCATACATATGTATGGTCTTTAATATTTTATACTTTTTAAAGTTTTGAATATCCAAAGCTGTTAACCATTGCATCAACCTTGATACCCTGCTTACAGAACGGGCACTCTTCAGGCTTAAACGAAGTGTAACCCGGAAGTTCCTTGTCTGAGAATACCGAACTTACACTGATTCCCTCAACTTCTTTGGCCTTTGAGAATATTGCCGCAATCCCTTCAACCATACCACCGTAATACTTTACACATTCAAGACTTCTGTATATTGTCTTGCCTGTAGTTGCGGATGCAAGCAAAAGCAAACAATGCTTTCCTCTTACTTCATTTACCATATTGTCTCTGAATATAATCTGATTGTTTGAATTATATTCCGGCGATACAACGTAAATTGTTTTATGCTGGTTATAGTTCATAACGCCGGCGTTAGAAAGCTCTTCTGCCAAATATGCGCCAATAACCTCGCAGCCGTCCATACAAATAATTGTATCAACAACCGAGCCTCCCACATAGTTTTGCTTTAATTCCTTGGCTATGGCCATTGCTTCGTTCATACGCGTCTTTGAAGTAAGCAAATCTACGTAAAAATTAATATGCGAATGATTGGTTGCAAAATGTCCCGGAATAATCTTAAGCGCTATGTTTGGGTTGTTTTCTGAATAAATTTTGACCGTTCTCTCTTCCATATTAAGCCTCCATTATTTTCATTATCACAAAAACTTTTTATTCTGCTTAAATCTTAACACAAAAACGGCATAAATTCAACTACTACCTGCGTTTTGGCTCGCTTGTAACGTCACATCCAAGCTTTGCAAACGTCTTTTTATCAACCTGTGTAAGCATTGTCGTTGTATGTACCGCACAATTCTTAAGCTTTGGAAGCTGTTTCATTGCAAGTGCGGCATTTTCGTCACTTTTAGCACTCATTGCAAGCGCAATCAGGACTTCATCCGAATGAAGTCTTGGATTCTTTGAACCAAGATATTCAACCTTCAATGCCTGAATCGGTTCAATTGCAAGCGGAGAAATAAGGTCTGTTTCATGATTGATTCCCGCAAGTTCCTTCAACGCATTAAGAATAAGTGCAGCCGAGGCTCCAAGGAGATTAGATGTTTTGGCTGTGATAATGCGGCCATCGGCAAGTTCAATTGCAGCAGCAGGAAGAGATGTTTCTTCCGCCTTTGCAAGTGCTGCCGTTGTAACCTTTCTGTCGCTTACACTAATCTTTGATTGCTTCATTAGAAGCTCAATCTTATATACTTCCTCCTCCTTTGCGTCATCGCCCAAAGCAAGCTGATTTGCAGCCTTATAATATCTTCTGATTATTTCCTGACGGGACGCCTCGCAGCATGCATCATCATCTATTATACAGTTTCCCGCCATATTTACACCCATATCCGTCGGGGACTTGTAAGGGCATTCGCCAAAGATACCTTCAAATAAGGCGCTTAAAACAGGGAAAATTTCAATGTCTCTGTTGTAATTAACCGTCGTGACTCCATACGCTTCTAAATGGAACGGGTCAATCATGTTTACGTCATTAAGGTCAGCCGTTGCCGCTTCATATGCAAGATTTACGGGATGTTTAAGCGGAAGGTTCCAAATAGGAAATGTCTCGTATTTGGCATATCCGGCGCGAATTCCTCTTTTATTTTCATGATAAAGCTGGGAAAGACAGGTTGCCATTTTTCCCGATCCCGGGCCGGGAGCAGTTACAACAACAAGCGGTCTGCTTGTTTCAATATATTCGTTACGTCCATACCCCTCATCACTCACGATTTTGTCAACGTTTGTAGGATATCCGTCAATAACATAATGCTTATATACATTTATGTTTCTTTTCTGAAGTCTTTGAATGAAGGCATCAGCAGTTGGCTGTCCGGCATACTTGGTAACAACCACGGAGCCCACGTAAAGTCCCACCTTCTGATACTCGCTGATAAGCCTGAATACATCCTCATCATACGTAATGCCAATATCTTCACGTTTCTTGTTTCTTTCAATCGCATCAGCGCCGATTGCAAATACAATTTCAGCCGTGTCGCTAAGTTCAAGCAAAACCTTTAATTTATTATCCGGCTCAAATCCCGGAAGTACACGTGATGCATGAAAATCATCAAATAATTTTCCGCCAAACTCCAAATAAAGCTTTTCACCGTATTTTTCAATTCTCTCTCTTATGCATTGAGACTGTATGCTAAGATACTTCTGACTGTCAAATCCAACTTTCATTGTTTTTCCCTCATATTGCAGATTTTTGTCTTATTATTCCTTACTTTTATTTAACTTCAATTTTAAAAACACCGAATCATTATACCAAATCTACCTTAATAATTCCATAGTTTTTTCGCAATACAAAAAAGCAGGCGAACGCCTGCTTTTTTATCTTTTTCTTATTTCACAACGAATTCATCCTCAATGTAGAGATAATTTTCTTTATCTATACCAAACTTAATAAGATAAGTTCCCGGTTCCAGCGCTTCACCTCCCGTCGCAAGTGTAAGGTCTACGTTTAACGCAAGTACCACACCTGTAATTCCATTTTCGTTTGCGTTACATTCTTCCTCCTTATCCGAAACAACACTCGTTATTTTGCTCCATATTTTTTTAATAAACGAATCTTCAGGATTTTCACTGCTTAACAGATTTAAGCCATAATCATCATTCGAATCATCGGTATCATATTCGCCAACAAGTGTCTCGTTTTGGCCATCAACTTTATATATCTTAAACGATTCGTTAAGATAATAGTAATCATCCGTGTACTTACAAAAATCGATAATCAATGACGAATCCGTAACACTGTTCCATGAGACTCCGCCAAAAACATACTCTGACGGAAGAATCATAAATCCATCTTCATCAATGTAAGAAAATTTGTAATCCCGACGATAATCATCCAGATAGAAATAGTACGTTTCCCCGTTATGTTCCTCATCACTTTCGTTTATATACTTTAGCATCGGGACATCCATCGTAACCTTGCCGTCCTCATATTCTCTAAAATATATTGCAACGTACACATTTTTATAATAATCAGCTATCGGAAGGTACATTTCATATTTTGTATATCCTTCACTTGTTTTATACCCTTCCATATAATATTCATAGTTCAAATAATCATCAACACGAATATCCATCTCTTTGTCACGAATTTCATACGCCTCTTCTATTGTTATCATGGCACTGCCATCATCCATTACAATATCAAAATAATATTTACCATAATTTTCAGGCGCAACTTCCGGGTTTGTTTCGTACAAATAGTACGTCACACCGTTTCTCAATATACCCGACGTTTTATTATATAATTCCATCCCCGTCCCTAAAAAAATACCGGCAAGTTCATCATATGTACATGTATCAATCTCCTCTTCATCCATAAAGCAGTAAGTATTCAGATACTCTACCTGTTCCGCACTCAAGGTATCATAAAATCCGGTTTCTGCCTCAGTCATGTCCGAACTGTTTCCTTTATTTCCACATCCAGTTAATATAATTCCACATACCAGCACAAAAAGAAATCTTGTTTTTTTAAACATAATCATCCACTCTCCTTACATTCAATTACCAGTTAATGTCGCTAATATATATAATCCTTGTGTATTATCATATTTAGAAGCTACTGATGATGCAAATTCGAAAACATGCCCCATGCCCGAATAAGAGAAATCATACTTTTGTGATTGCCTTAATGTAACATTAGAGGTTGCATGCTGATAACTTCCATATACACCTACATAGTCTCTGTCACCAAGAACAATATTTGTTGCAATCGAAATACTTAAAGATTCAGAAACGCTATCCACAATATTACAAGACAGTCCCACACCATTATCTATTTTCAGATTATCGCTGTTTCCGTTATAATTTATTGAATGTCCATCGTAATTTTGTATACCGATAATATCATTTCCGCCATTTGACATTTTATATATTGCAGCATCATTTCCAACAATTCTAAAACCGATTACGTCATACGATTTAATGGTCGGTATAGAACTCCACTCACAAACTAAAGTATATTTTAAAACTCTTCCCGAAACAAAATACGCACTCATAGTCAGTTTCTTCATATTTGTGGTATGAGTAGCCGTCCATCTGCTTAGTGAATTAAGCGAATACGACATACCATAATCGTTTACCGACTCAATTAACACAGCACTCTCGGAACCAACTATATTTTTCTCTACATCTAATAATAAGTAATCAAGTTCATCCTGAGAAAAAAATTCAAGTTCAACACTATCCATATATTGTGTTGCATATTTATATTCTTCCTCGGTCAGTTCAAGTCCCAAATCATTTGAATAATAAACATCTGTCTCCTGCGCCTTGACTGTTAACGCACACAAGCATATTGCGCACACCGTTAACACCGCCACCTTCAATGAACTATAAAGTTTTACTTCGTTTCTCATTTAGATCCCTCCTGTTTTTCATTTCCTTTTTCACTTCTTATTTCACAACGAATTCGTCCTCAATGTAGAGATAATTTTCTTTATCTATACCAAACTTAATAAGATAAGTTCCCGGTTCCAGCACTTCACCTCCCGTTGCAAGTGTAAGGTCTACACTAAAATCACTGAATAATCCCGTATATTCCTTATCTTCCCGTTCAAAATTACTATTTAATACATGTTCTTTCAAATCTTCCGTATTATATTCTCCGATATATTCATTATTACCATCCGTAATTTTATAAACAGAAAACGATTCGTTAACATTCAAATACTTTGTGGAATGATAAAAATACTGAAGAACAAGTGACGAATCTGTTGCCGTATTCCACAAATATCCTCCAAATCCATATTCATCAGGTTCAACCACAACTCCCTCTTCATTAATGCAAGAAAATACATAATCCCTATAATAATCCATTACATAAAAATCGAATATCATAACAGTTTCATTCCTATATGACAGTTTTGGATACGATACCCAAACCTTTCCGTCCTGATATTCTCTGTATGCAACCAATACATATACATTCTTGTAATAATCACTTATCGGCAAGTATAAATCATGTACCTCTGTCCCATCATCATCTTCAGAAACTACTTCATCAATATACCCATATTGCAAAAAGTCTTCCAATCTGATCTCTGTATCTTTATCAACAATATCAAACGCTTCATCGATTGTTATTTGATTTTTACCCTCATCGTTATTTAACGTTGCATAATATGATCCGTATTGATCCGCAGTTATCTCCGGATTGGTTTCATAAAGATAATAGTTTATTCCAAATCTGTACGCTCCCGATGTCTTGTTATATAATATTTCCATTCCGGTCCCAAGGAATATATCAGCAAGTTCTTTATATGTAAGTCTGTTTATCTGATATTCATCCATAAAGCAGTATGTATTCAGATACTCTACCTGTTCCGCACTCAGGGTATCATAATAACCTGTATCTTTTTCCGTAGTGGAATTTTCACTAGCATCATTATTCCCGGCCTCAAGTTTGCCGGAGCACGATGTTAAAACCAACATACATGCCGTCACTAATAAAAATAATACTTTTTTCATACCGCATAAACCTCCACTAATCCGCATACATTTGATAACAATTTAACGCACACTTTCCAAGTTACCATTATAATACAACAGTTCGAGCGATTTGTCAATATTTT
>CAJOOB010000090.1 GCA_905236025.1 uncultured Lachnospiraceae bacterium | reverse complement strand
GATAAAGATATGCATCATCTTCGACGTTTTTTATGTAATTATTGTATACGCCTTCAATTGTGACTTTTGTATTTAAACCTGTTAAACCATCTCTTACAATATATCTGTTTTGAGTATCAAGATAAACTAAGATAAATGCAAGAATAAGCCCCGGTAAAGCGCCCGGAAGGCCGGTAATTATTGAAAAAAGTATACCCAAAAACGGTATTAAAGAAGCTAAAAGATTGAATTTAATAGTTCTTCTTTGCTTGTAATTTGCTTCATTCATTAAAGCAATTATCAGAGCAATCAGTGAAAATACCGCGTAAAGACTAAAGGCTGTAGTGTTTACAATAAATGTATTTCCTTCGCGGTAATAATTGTCCGAAAAATCATGACGTGATGTAATAACGAGAATAAGGTTAATGATTATAAAGATAAAAGCCGGAAATGCCATGCAAACCGTGATTTTTTTCTTAAGAGAAAAACCGATTGTCTGAACAATATACAGTGCAATGAAAAAAGAAGTAATTAAACAAAAAGCAATATATAAGAAATCAAAGGCAGTATTTATTAAATCCGAGCCTTTAAATCTAAATAAGTCTGAAGTAAGTCTTAATGAATCGAATATAACAGTAAATAAAATGTTACATACCACATTTTTGTATAATTGTCTTTTATATTGTTTATCAATACTGTTCTTTAACTGATAAAGAATAAAAGTGATTAAAATTATGCAAATAAGGTTGATTTCCAAATGTAGTAAGGTTACATCATTATGTACGTACATATTAATCTCCGTTTATAAAATTTACCGATACATCAGCTATTGTACATTAAAAATACAATTAAAACAATCTTGAAAGATTACGAAAATATGATATAATAACAATAGTAATATTTGGGAATTAATTTTAATATTGATATGAAGTGGTAAAGTGCAGTGACTCACTGTGCCTTTTTATATCTGTAGTCACGTCTTTTTTAATTATTTCCCGTGTATTTATTTTTTTAAAGGAGAGGAAACTATGGTGAATGAAAAAAGTAATGGAAAGAGGAGTATAAATACTCCTGTATCTGTCAAAAAGCCGACACCACAGGGTAACGGATCAAAGAAAAATTCCAGTGTGGTAAAACCAAATTTCTTTAAAACAATCATGTTTCAGATTTTAGCCGTTAATGTTGTGCTTATTATCATATTCGTGGTTGTTATGTTGAGAGTAATGAATATTTTCGTTTCAACCAACACCAGTGCAAAGACATATTTACAAAACGTAGCTTCAATTGCTTCGGCAGAAAACGAGTTTAGAGAGGCGCAGTTTATAATTGCAAATCACGTACTTAATATGTCTGTTTCAAATTTTGGCGGCGGCGGAATGGGGCCGGGTGAACAAGGTGGCGGAGAGCATACTGACACGACTACTGCAGATACTACAAATACGGATGCAACTAATGCAGATGCTACGGATGCTGTGGCAGTAGATGCTGCGGCTACGGATGCTGTGGCTACGGATGCAACTAATGCAGATGCAACTGCTGCGGATGCTGCGGTTACAGATGCAACTGCTGCAGATACTGAGGAAACCGATACAGAGACAACTGATACTACGGAATCGGAAGATGAGGAAGAGGAAGATTCGCTTTCAGCAGAAGAAAGAATTGCTGAAATTGAAACTTACGGCGAAGTAATGACAACCGCAGTTGAAGGCTTGCTCGATTCAGGTATTGCGGGTACTTCATCTGATATTAAAACTGCACTTACAGAAATGCAGTCATTAATTCCGACATACGTTGAGATGGCTGTTAACATGATTACTTATTTTGAAGATAACGACATGGAAGAAGCTATGGAGATTCTCAGAGGCGATTTTGCGGATTATAATGACGCATTTACCGCTGACCTTCTTGTTTGCGAAGGTGTAATCGGAACCATGATAAGTTCTTCAATTTCAGATATGGAAACAAATCAGCAATCGGGAAGCAACCTTGTAATGCTCGGTATGATTGTATTTATAATTGTTGTAATAATTGGATTTATACTTAATTATCTTCTTATTGTAGTTAAAATCAGAAAGATGTCTGATGAAGTTAATTCAATCATTAAGAATATTGAAAACGGCAAGGGCGACCTTACTCAGAGAATTAAAACACCAACCGGTTCAGAACTTATTTACTTTAAAAACGGTGTTAACAAGTTTATGGATCTTCTTCAGAGTACAATTGGTAAAATCAAGAGCGGTACCAAGATTCTTGGGGATTCAACAAAGGCAATTTCGGGACAGGTTAGTCTTGCAAGTGATAATGTAACAAATACAAACGCAGCGCTTGAAGAACTTTCGGCAAGCATGGATAATGTTGCAAGCACGGCTTCGCAGATTACATCTCAGTTAGACGGCGTTCATGAAGCGGTTGACAGTATTAACAACGAGGTTATAAACGGTAACGAAACAACGGCGGCGATCAAGACTGAGGCCGGTGAAATCAAGAGAGATGCCCTTGAAAAGAAACGTTCAACCGGTGCTAAGATGGAAGAACTTAACGAGATTCTTACAAAGTCAGTCAAAGACAGTGAAAAGGTTAGTCAGATTAACGAACTTACAAAGGTTATTCTTAATATTGCTTCACAGACAAACCTCCTTGCACTTAATGCCTCAATTGAAGCGGCACGTGCCGGTGAAGCGGGACGTGGATTTGCGGTTGTTGCGGAACAGATTTCTACTCTTGCTGACAACTCAAGACAGACAGCTGCAAACATTCAGCAGATTTCAAATGAAGTTACTGAAACTGTAAAAGAATTATCCGATAACTCGATGCAGGTTATTGATTTTATCAATACAACCGTTGTACAGGATTACGATTTGTTCGTTGAAACGGGTGAGAAGTATGAAAATACTGCAAATGTTGTAAATGACATGCTTGCCGTATTTGAAGAAAAAGCTTCTAATCTTGATGACATTATGAAAATAGTTGCAGATTCGATTTCAAATATCGTTGAAGCAGTTGATCAGTCCTCGATTGCTATCAGCCAGTCAGCTGATAACTCAGGAGAAATTGTTTCTGAAGTACATGAAATCAACGAAACGGTTAATAAGAACCAGGAAGTTGCCGATTCTCTTGCAGAAGGTACTTCAATGTTTGTAAAGATCTGATATTACAAAGATTCTTTCGCCCCTTTATATAAAAGAAACGGGTTTGGCATATGCCGCCCGTTTCTTTTTTTTATAAAATCGTTAATATAATAATCTGTGTAATTAACAGATTTATCACAAAAATAGAATAGTAAAATATATAAAAATGTGATAAAATTAAGAAAAATTAATGGTGGAGGTCAGATGTAGTTAATGTCTGATGTTAAAAATATAAACAAATACAATCAGGTAGTTGTTGAAGGTGTTTTATATTCAAACGAAAACGAAGCAAAAAGAGCAATTGACGAGACAAAAGGGATTAAAGTTGTCAGACAGAGAGCTGATCTTTCCGACCCTTTTTTAGTCTTGGATTTATATAATAAAATGTTACAAAAAGAGATGTTTACAACTGTTAACGGTTATGCTTTCATGCTTGAGTTACAAAACACTCTTTATCAAAGCAATGAAATATCAAACTCCGTGGTAAAACCTATACCTTCTCCGAATTTCAAAAAGAAGGCAAAACAGTTAAAGAAAGAAAATCCGTACAGAACAAAATTTATTTATTCGCTTATTTTAATCGGGATTTTGCTTATTGCAATGGTGGTTATGTTTATCATAACCGCTAACAGCAGTAATCTTAATATTATTAATTACCGCGCAAGATTGCAGGCGGAATATGAAGAAAAAGAAAATGAACTTGCGATTAAAAGCAGTGAATTAAGGCAGAGAGAAGCTGCGGTAAGAGAAAGAGAAAATGCATTGGAAGAATCAGAAAATGCAGACAGTTCTGATGCATCTGACACAACGGATGATTCTGAAAGTACCGATTAATTATTAATATAAAAAGGAAAGAGGATATATGAAGATACTTGTAGTAGATGATGAACAGCTTATCAGAAAGCTTGTAAAAGATTTTCTTGTAAAGAAAAACTATGAAGTTACGGAAGCTGTAAATGGAAGAGAAGCACTTGAAAAGTTCTATGCCGACAAGGATATTTCACTTGTTATTTTGGATGTAATGATGCCTGAAATGGACGGATGGCAGGTATTAAGAGATATAAGAGAAAATTCGAAAGTTCCGGTTATTATGCTTACCGCAAAAGCGGAAGAGCAGGATGAACTTCTCGGATTTGAACTTGGCGTTGACGAATATATTACAAAGCCGTTCAGCCCAAAGATTTTACTTGCGAGAGTTGATGCGATTTTAAGAAGAACCGGACATGATGAAGAGGGCGAAAATTCTGTTATAAACATTGGTACAATTGAACTTAACAAAGGAGCTCACACCGTAAAGGTTAACGGCGAGCTTATTAACCTTTCTTATAAGGAATTTGAGTTACTTACATTCTTTATTGATAATAAGGGGATTGCTTTATCAAGAGAGAAGATTCTTAACAAAGTGTGGAATTATGATTATTACGGGGACGTACGTACAATTGACACACATGTTAAGAAACTTCGTGGCAAACTTGGCGCGGATGCTGACTACATTGTCACGATTTGGGGAATGGGTTACAAATTTGAGGTTAAATAAAGGAGCAAAATGAAGAAATCCATCAGAATAAAAATTACGGCAGTTGTTTTGGGGATGATTGTTCTTTCAATTGTTTTATGTCTTTTATTAAATATTATATTTTTAGGCTCATTTTACAAAGAGAACAGAAAAGATGATTTGTACAAATCATATAAACAAATTACTTCCATTGTTCTTGAAATGGATACAGATTCGGACGAAATAAGCGAAGATGTTGCAAAGGACTTAACAACCATTTGTGATGTTTATGATATTTCTTTACTTATAACGGATGAATCCGTTACAAGCCAGTATGCATACGGAGATTCATACGGTAATATGGAACTTCGTTTAAAAGAACTTATCATTTATTTATCTGCCGATGATGATGTAAATACGGGCTCAACATACAGAAACATGAGAAAAATCACGGATTCTGATTCTGTCTATGTTTTTTCAACGGTTACCGATAATTTCACGGGCCTTGATTATTATGAAATTGCGGCTATCCTGGATAATAACCGTTTTATTCTTGTGCGTATAGCTCTTGAAAATATTGAAAGCTTTACGTATACGGCCAATGTTTTGTACGCCTTTTGCGGAGGTCTTGTAATTCTTATAAGTATCTTTGTAGTGTCTTTGGTTTCATACCGAATTGTATATAAGCTTATTAAGCTTGTTACAATTTCAAAAAGCATGGCGGCCCTTGACTTTAGCGTAAAATATGATGATTTTTCGGATAATGATGAAATTGATTTGCTTGGAAAGAATTTAAATATGCTTTCAAATCAGCTTGAAAGTACAATTTCCGAATTAAAGGACGCAAACGCTTCTTTAAGACAAGATCTTGTGAAAAAAGAACAGCTTGAAGAAAAACGCAAGGAATTTATGAGTGCTGCTTCACACGAACTTAAAACGCCGCTTGCAATTATTCAGGGATATGCGGAAGGCTTAAAAGAAGGTGTTAATGATGATCCGGAGTCTTGCGAGTTTTATTGTGATGTAATAATAAATGAAGCGCAGAAGATGAATAAGCTTGTAAAACAGATGCTTACCCTTAATCAGATGGAAAGCGGCGGATTAAAGCTTGATTATGAAAATTTTGATATCAATGAAATAATAAACGGAAGACTTATGGCTTCCGCATCTCTTATTGAGAATGCCGATTGTACCGTTATTTTTAATCATGAAGAGCCTGTTTATGTTTGGGGCGACAGCTTTAAAATTGAGGAAGTTGTTACGAATTACATAACAAACGCATTTAATCATGTAAAGGGTGATGGCAAAGAAAACAGAATCGTTAAAATCAGTGTGATAAAAACCGATAATAATAAAGTCAGAGTCACGGTATATAACAGCGGAGACAATATACCGAAGGCAGAAATCAGTAAAATTTGGGAGAAATTTTATAAGGTTGATAAGGCAAGAACCAGAGAATACGGCGGAAGCGGTATTGGTTTATCCATTGTAAAAGCCATAATGGATGCACATAATAACAGTTACGGAGTGGAAAATGTCGATGGCGGCGTTTGTTTCTACTTTGAAGCAGATACCAAATAATAAAAAAACCTTGTAATTTACTGATTAAAATGCTATAATTACAACAGTTAATTCGTGGAGACGTGGTCATATGAAGAAGTTTTTTAAAGTTTTTGTATCTTTAATCATGGTGTGTTTGATAGTTACCGGCTGCGGTGTTGATTATGAACTTGATTCAGAGGCTGAAAGTCTTTTTGTTGCATATTGTGCAAACCAGGTTTTGCAGTTTGATGCAAATTATTATGACAGACTTATTGAGGTAACAACCACAACTACAGGTGAAGAAACAGAAACTTCAGAAGATGAAACCGAAACAACGACTACGGGGTCTTCGACTGACAGTACGGGTAGCGGCGAAGGAATATATTCTTTTGATACATTTGTATCTTTGGACGACGCCTTATCAATTGGCGGTTTTGAATTTGAAATAACCGGCTATGGTATTGAAGATAGGGTGACCTTTGACGGCGGAGCAATGTCATCGGCTGACGGTAAGGATTTACTTGTTTTGTATGTCGATGTAACCAATCAGTTGGCTGAATCATCAAACTTAAATATGCTTGATTCAGATATTACATTCAGCGCGGTTGTTAATAATTCAAGCAAGTTGAATGTACAGATTTGGTTAAACAATGTTACTCTTAATGTCTTTAAAGGAGATTTTGCTTCCGGCGAAACAAAAGAACTTATGTTGGTATTTCAGGTGACTGAAGGTACAGATGTAAGTGATATTGTGCTTTGTGTAACTAAAAGTTCTGTGACACAATACGTGAATATACTATAATAGCTAATAAAGCAGAAAGAGGCGTGAGTTATGGATACGAACATTTTATTGGAAAACGGTACAAACGAACTTGAAGTTCTTGAATTCCTTATTGGCAACAATCATTACGGAATTAATGTTGCAAAGGTAAGAGAAATTATATCTTATCAGGAGGTTACACCTGTGCCTAATGTTGATCCGAGTATTGAAGGCGTATTTATCCCAAGAGATGTAATGATTACGGTTGTTAACCTTGAGAAACATCTTAATCTTAAGGCGGATGAAGACAGATCGACTGATATGTTGATTATTTGTAATTTTAATCAGTTGAATGTTGCTTTCCATGTTCAGAAAATTGTAGGAATTCACAGATTGTCATGGGAAGCAATCATGGTTCCGGATAATTCAATCAATAATCCTGAAACCAGTGTTTCAACAGGTATTATTAAGATCGACGGAAGACTTATTGTTATTCTTGATTTTGAAAAAATTATCACTGATATCAGCCCTGAGACGGGACTTAAGGTTTCTGCAATTGAAGATATGGGACCAAGAGTTCAAAGAGCAGATATCCCAATCTTTATGGCTGAGGACTCGGCACTTTTAAGTAAACTTATTAAGGATGCTTTATCAAAAGCAGGTTATACAAATGTCACATCTTTTGGTAACGGTAAAGCATGTTATGACAAACTTGAAGAACTTAAAGAAAAGGGTACTCTTAACGATGTTTGTAAGTGTATCATAACAGATATTGAAATGCCTGTTATGGATGGACACAGACTTACAAAACTTGTTAAGGAAGATCCGGATATTAAGGGCATTCCGCTTATTATATTCTCATCCCTTATTAATCAGGAAATGTTTGCAAAGGGAAAAGCACTTGGCGCGGATGCGCAGTTATCAAAACCTGAAATAGGACAGCTGGTTGAGACAATAGATGGTTTGGTGTCTTAGTTAATACAAGGCTGTAGCTTATGCTACAGCCTTTTTATAAAAATGGTGTGGTGTACGGAGGAGTTAATATGCCGAATAACGGTAATATGACAGATGAAGAATACTTAGACAGTCTTCTTAATGCAGTTAATAAACCTGCTTCTACAAATTACGAAGATTTATCTATGGATGATATCGATGCTGAGATTGAAAGAGAGCTTAATGGTGAGCCCTCTGTTTCAAGTGTTTCAAAACCTGATATTAACATGGCTGCAAACAATTCCGTATTCACAGATTTTTCTGAAGAAAATGATGATGAAACCATTATGAAAGAACTTGGGGTGTCTGTAAATGATGAACCAAAGCCACAGAATAAACCCGTTTCAAAAATTGATATTGTCGATTTAAACAGAAATAAAGAAAATAAACCTAAGAATAATGAGCGTGCAAGTGCCTCAAAGGAAGTTGATGATATTCTTGCAGATATGAATATTTCAGAAAGCCCAAGCGAGAGACTTAAAGCTGCAAAGGCTTTGGCAAAACAGGCAAAGGCCGATGAAAAAGCAAGAAAAAAACTTGAAAAATTAGAAGCAAAAGAGGCTGCCAAAAAGAAAAAAGCAGCGCAAAAAGAAGTAAAAAAAGCACCGGCAAATGAGATAAATAAGGAACCTGCTAAAGCAGTACAAAAAGCCGTAAAACAACCTGAAGTTAAGAAAAAAAACGAATCTGCGGACGACATCTTATCGGCTGCTTTTGGCAAAGATATTCTTGGCGGTGATATAGAAACAGAAAATATCGTTAATAATACGGTTGATAATGATACAAAGCCTGAAACTGTAAAAGATACAACAAATATACCAAATACACCAAATGAAGAACAGGTAGTGGAAGAACAGGTAGTGGAAGAACAGGCGGACAGTGCTTTGGAAGAGGCACCTTTAGATGATGGATTTTCAGATGAATTTTCTGATATAACTGCAGATACAGAGGCCAATACGGTGGCTGATAATGACGGACCGACATTTGTTGATGCCATTGCCGAAACAGATGAAAAACCTTCGCCAAATGAAGATTATTATAATTTACCTGAAGACAGAGCTGCATTAAATGCAGATGAAGATGAGGAAATACCGAAAGGATTTTTTGCTAAATTAAAGGCAAAATTGTTTTCAAAAAAATCAAAATCAGAAATAGATGATGATTTTGATGATGAAGAATCAACCAAAGAAGCACCAAAGAAAAAGGAGAGCTTTACGGGAGATTCCGATTTGGATACTCTTGGTTTGGAAGATATATTTAACGGAACATCTGATGAATCTTCGGATGAAACAGAGGTTGTGAAACAGGATATTTCCATGTTTGAAAGCGGAGCGGAAGCACAGCCATTGGAATCTGAAGATGAAAAAGTTGAAAAAAAGGAAGATAAAAAAGCCAAGAAAGAAAAGAAGAAAAAAGAAAAGAAACCGAAAGAGAAGAAGGTTAAGCAAAAAAAGCCAAAGCCTCCTAAGGAACCGGATGAAATCATTAAAATCCCAATTCCTGCTCTTATAATCTTTATTTCGATTATGATCTTTACAATAATCGGAGTTACGCTTGGTGGCAATTATTACAATTACAGAACAAGAATGACTAAAGCTGTTGCATATTATGTTGATGATGATTACAAATCCGCATATGATGAGCTTGCAGGACTTACAATTAAGTCAGATGATGAATTTTTCTATCATCAGATTATGATTGTTATGAGTGTTCAGTCAAATTATGACACATTTAAGAGTATGATGGAACTTAAGCAGTATGCACAAGCCCTGGATTATCTTTTAAAAGGTGTTGATAATTTTGATTTATACCAAAATGATGCCAGAGATTATGAATCATTTGATGATATGCAGGTGGCACTTGACAGAATAACTGCTGCACTCTCATATTATTTTGGCATTACTGAAAGTGAGGCTAGAGAATTAAATCTTATTGAGTATAAGAAGGATTACTCCGAAGCGGTATATGAAATAGCCGCAAATGTTAATGTACCTGAAACTCTTGTATTTGATGATGATTTAGTAAGTCTTGTATCAGAAAGTTAATATTGTAAATAATGAAATTCCGGTAAGATTAAAGTCTTACCGGAATG
>CAJOOB010000089.1 GCA_905236025.1 uncultured Lachnospiraceae bacterium | reverse complement strand
CCAAGGCCATCGGCAGGTCCTTCTGCATATGTAAGGACATCCTCAGCCGTTTCAGGAATATATTCACCCACGTATTTTCCGTCATCTGATGCAAGTGTATTATTTAAGCTAAAGTAAATAGGCTTAACCTCAAAGTTAATATGCTTGTAAGCATATTCTTCAAATTCCTTCAAAGGAAGCGGTCTTGAATAAAGGAAGCCCTGCGCTATCTCGCAACCGCATGCGGTCAAAAATTCCGCCTGGGACTGTTTTTCAACGCCTTCCGCCAAAACGTTAAGCTTAAGGTCCCTACACATTATGATGATATTCTTAATGACTTTTCTGCCCTTATAATTGTTTGAAGACATTTGCAAAAATTCTTTATCGAATTTTACCGTATTCACAGGAATGTCCTTTAACATATTGAGCGCAGAAAACCCTGAGCCAAAGTCATCGATGGAAACAAGGAAGCCAAAACGTTTAAACCTTTCAACAACCTTTATAAGTTCTAAAGAGTCCTTAAAAAAAGTACTCTCGGTTATTTCAATTTCAAGTTCTGCCGGATTTATTCCGTAATTTTCCGCAATTGCAAGCAATTTATCCGGAAGATTTTTAAAGTACAGATGTATTCTCGAAAGGTTGAAAGAAACCTTCAAATGCTCAAGGTCCGTACCCTTCCAGCTTTTCTTTATCTTACATATTTCCTCATATATGTACATATCAAGCTTTGTGATAAAGCCGTTTTTCTCAAACAACGGAATAAACTGCATCGGGGAACGAAGTCCGTCTGTCGGATGCATCCATCTTGTAAGAACTTCCGCACCCTGCATTTTCGAATTGAGCATATTTATTTTTGGCTGGAAATACGGAACAAATTCACCGTTTGCAAGTGCCTTCTCCATCTCAGATTCAATGGATTTGTTTGTTTCATACATTTTCTCAAGCTGCTCGTAAACAACATATCTGTTCTTTCCGTTTGCTTTTGCCTGATACATGGCACTGTCACACTTATTAAGGATTTCATCAAGCATCTGTGTTGTATCCTGATCAAACAAAAGACCGATACTCAAAGAAAGAAAAGACAAAATGTCCTTTCTGAAATCCATATTCGGAAGGCCTCTTTGAATAGAATCCACAATGGAAATAATCTTTTCCTGTGTAAATTCCTGGGCATCCAAAATGGCAACGAATTCATCGCCGCCAATTCTGTATATTCTTTTTCCCGGGATTTTTTGTTGCAAAATAAAGGCCACCTGCTGAAGTAATTTATCTCCTTCGCTGTGTCCGTAGACATCATTAACTCTCTTGAAATTATCAATATCAATGTACATTACGTGAATCATCTTATCTTTGTTTAATTCACCGTAATATTCATACATTGCTCTTCTGTTATATAACCCTGTCAGATAATCAATAGTAAGATTACGCCTGTTTTTAATATAATCTACATATTCCAAATTCTTCAATACAAGTTTCTTCATGCTACACTCTCCGTTGCGATTATACACTTTTAAACCAATCCACCATATATTCGTTTTTATTATACCATACTTAGTAAAAATAACAAACAATTATTCTCCCAAAATTCAATAAAAAAGACATTGTGTGATTTTACTCATACAATGTCTTTTTTAATTTAACTTATCTTATTTCTTTTTTGCTTTAAGTAAAGTTACGCATATTACCGCAAGTGCAAGGATTACAACAATCACAACAATCACAATCACAACTGTCTTTGAACTTTCTTCAGATTCACTTGAAGCGGTTGTTGTGGTTGCTTCTGTTTCGTCTCCGTCTTCTTCCTCACCCGCAACGTCTGCATCATCCGCAACGTCTTCATCATCTGCATCATCCGCAACTGTTTCTTCAGTTGTTGTTTCGGCTTCGGTTGTATCTTCTGTAACGGCTGTTCCTTCAGGCGCCCACGAAATACCATACACATTCGGCGTCTTTAATGATGTATCATCGCAGGCTGATAGTCTTAAAGTATTTGCTCCTGCCTTTAAATCAACTGTGATTACGGATGTAACACCGTTTTGTGACGCATCCCATCCCTTACCTTCAACGGTTACATCAACTGCTTCACCACCATTTACACTGTATTGGAAATATCTTGTTCCGTCAGCTGTAAGGTAAATAACAATGTCGTATGAAGCTTCTGTATCAACCGAAATAACAGATGTAAGGTATGCCTCTGCATTTGTGTTTGTCGAAAGAATCGCTGTTGCCTTAAGACCTACGTATGAATCCGAATAGCCCGGATATACATTATGATCAAAGCCGTAAACAAGGTTATAATTTGCAAGAGAAGGGGTTGTTGTATCAACACCGCCGTCATCTCCGACGCAATATGAACCCGTATCGGATGCAAGTGCGGAAACCGCCATGCATACGGTCATTAAAGCCGTTGCAAGAAATGTCATAATTCTTTTTTTCATAAATTCCTCCTTAAGTGTACATATATAGTTTCTGAAGGCTGAATTATTATTTTTTTAATTATATATATTTATTATTTTACGGCCTGATTATTTAAGATTATCAACAGCAGCCTTCATGATTGGAAGCCCTGCTTTGTATCTCTTTTCAAATTCATCAAAGCCCTTAACGTCTTCTGCAGCAGGGTTAAGATCAAGTGTACCCATTCCCGCAAATACTTCCTTGTCAAGATATTCTGCAAATTCAAGACCTCTGTTGTCTCTCATGTATTCTGCAAGGATTGCAATACCCCATGCACCGCCTTCGCCTGCTGTTTCCATTACTGAAACAGGCGCGTTCATTGCTGCCGCAAGGTATCTCTGTCCAACGCCCTGAGTCTTGAATAAACCGCCATGGCCGTAAATTCTGTCTGCCTTTACACCCTCTTCTTTAAAGAGAATATCAAGACCAACCTTAAGAGCACCAAGTGATGTATAAAGGTTTGCGCGCATAAAGTTTGCAAGATTGAATTTGCTTTCAGGTGTACGAACAACAAGTGGTCTTCCTTCTGTGAAGCCTGTGATGTGCTCTCCTGAGAAGTAGTTGTATGCAAGCAAACCGCCGCAATCGGCATCTCCCTCGAGAGATTTTCTGTATAATGTGCCAAAAAGCTTGTTCATATCAACTTCTATATCGAAACATTCTGCAAACTCTTTGAAAAGGCCAACCCATGCATTAAGGTCTGATGTACAGTTGTTACAATGTACCATTGCAACGCCGTCACCGACAGGTGTTGTTACAACGTCGATTTCTTCGTATGGCTTCTTAAGATCGTTCTCAAGTACAACCATTGCAAATACCGATGTACCTGCAGAAACGTTACCTGTTCTTTTTGCAACGCTGTTTGTTGCTGTCATACCTGTGCCTGCATCTCCTTCAGGAGGACAAAGTGCACAACCCGGCTGAAGTTTGCCTGAAGGATCAAGTAACTTCGCACCTTCCGCAGTAAGTGTACCTGCGTTGTCACCTGCAACAAGCACCTTTGGAAGGATGTCGCCAAGCTTCCAGTCAAATCCCTTAGGGGCAACAAGTGAATCAAATTCCTGAATCATGCGTTCATTGTAATTCTTTGTTGCAGGATCGATTGGAAACATACCTGATGCTTCGCCAATACCAAGTACTTTTTCGCCTGTAAGGCACCAGTGAATGTAGCCTTCAAGTGTTGTAAAGTATGTAATATCCTTAACGTGTTCTTCTTCGTTTAAGATTGCCTGATATAAATGAGCAATACTCCAACGCTGTGGAATATGGAAATTAAAGAGTTCTGTAAGTTCTTCAGATGCAGGCCCCGTAATTGTGTTTCTCCATGTACGGAAAGGAACAAGTAAATTGTTGTCCTTATCAAACGGCATATAACCGTGCATCATGGCTGAAATCCCCAAAGCTCCAAGATTTGTGAGCTCAATTCCGTATTTGTTTTTAACATCCTCCGCCGTCTTTGCGTAACAATCCTGCAAGCCTGCCCAGATTGCTTCAAGAGAATATGTCCAAATATTGTTAACTAACTGATTTTCCCAATCATGAGCGCCTTGAGCAATAACGTTATACTTATCATCAATAAGCACTCCTTTAATTCTTGTTGAGCCAAACTCGATACCAAGCACTGCCTTACCATCGGCTATTACCTGCTTGGCATATTGTGCATCATATGCCATATTAACCTCCGTTTTGAAGCCTTTTTAATGTAACTTTAATGTATCAGGCCCCGGCTTCCTTAAAGACCTTTCAAACACCAAAAATATTTTGGAGCTTAAAAATCATACAGAACTAAATATACAATATTTCACTTCAAATTTCAACATAGTTAAATGCCGTATTTTTCGCACACCGCATTATATTCTGCTTTTGTAATGCCAATAACCGAACCGTGACGCTTCTTATTTTTGCCCATATCGTAGTCATCGGCCTGCTTAAAGTCAGGATTTTCAAGGGTTTTTGTAAGGAACGGTTTGTATCCGCCGCCCGTTGCAAAATAATCCATAATAAGACACCAGCACTTTTTATCATAAAGCCAGTAAATTTCAGGGCCTTCAACGCCTTCAATCTCTTCTGCACCCTTTAAATAAAGGTTTTCAAAACTGTCCGCCAAAAGGCTCCTGCTCTTGTCACCTCTTATGTTCTTTGTCGTCTCATCCTTTGAGAAGCGGTAAAATACGCCATTTTCGACAGCCATGGTTGTATCAATGACATGGTTGTCTCTTTCAATAAAGAGTTCCGGTTTTGTAAAATTCACAAAATCTTTGGTTCTAACCGAGAAGATTCGCTGTTTGTGGCCATCGTCACCTGCAAACTTTGTCATTGCGGCAAAGAATACAAGATATTCGTTATTTGCTTCATCATACACCGTTTCAGGTGCCCATACGCAGCCTGCTTCGTATTCTTTAAGAGGCATGGTTACATTCCACGGTTTTGACCAGTTAATTAAATCCTCGGATTTAAAGATTATCATATCAAGGCTTCCGCCAAACTGCGCAGCGCCCCAGCCTTTGCCGTTTGCAATTCTTAAGTCTGTTGCAATTATGTAATAATTTCCGTCTATCTTTGATTTTGTGATGAACGGGTCTCTTACGCCCTTTTCACCAATATCCGACACAAGCACAGGCTTGTCGTTGTTACAGTCTTGCCAGTGTAAGCCGTCTTTTGAAAGGGAGAAATAAATCTGCTCGCCAATATCATGCTCGCCCGTAAAATGAACGAAAAGGTATCCAAAGTTTTGTGAAGGCTTAACTTCATTCATTAATCCGTCTTTGCCAAATGTAAGTAAATCAAGGCAGACTTCTCTGTGGAAACCAAAGCCTTCCGTTACCTCCCCCGGCGGTGTAAGGAATCTGTGGTATGCAATCACATATGCGTCATTATCTTTATCATACATGATTGAATGATGGCCTGTACCAAGAATATCGTTTTCTACAGACTTTGAAAGGATTGTGTATTTATATTCCACAGGTCCGAAAAGATTCTTTGAAACACCGTAATTTATGTGGTAATTCTCGCTCCCCGTATCATCACAGGACCATGTAAAATGATAAAATCCGTCTCTTTTTGTAATGATTAAGGATTCCCTGAAATCAAAAAGGCCTTCATATCCTCTCATGCTTCCTTCCTTTACGGAAACAAGATCTTCGTTTAATTCTACAATCGCGGCTTCTCCGTTACCAAAAATAAGGTAATGATGTCCGTTTTCTTCAAAATACGAAGGGTCAATGGTCTGGCCCATCTTTACGGATGCTTCCCTGCACATATCTATCGTGATTAACGGCTTATCAAGTGCCACAAACGGGCCTGTCGGAGCATCTGACACCGCAACGCCGATACACGAATCACCGTTTTCTCTCTTTGCACAAAAATAAAAATAATATTTTCCGTCTTTTTGTGCGGCACAAGGAGCCCAGGCACTTCCAATCGCCCAAGGCACGTAAGCCGTCTGTATTCCTTTTTCGTTTATACCCGCTTCTTCGTTACTGTTTGCGGCAACATCAACTATTATTCCCTCATCTTCCCACTCTAAAAGGTCATTTGAAGAAAATACATGAAACTTTGTTCCGGACCAGCCCGAAAAGCCGTCCGTTGTCGGATAAATGTAGTATTTTTCGCCAAATTTAACTAGGTCCGGATCTGCAAACTGACCGGACAACACGGGATTCATCACGCTTGCGCATGCTTCCTTAACATTGAACATAAATTGCTCCTTTGTAGTTTTTTACGGGTTGATTATTATATGATATTTATACTAGAATTCATCTATTTTTGCAATAGCGGCTTCAATATCAAACTCATGCACCAGATCCTTGATTTTTTCGACTTTTTCTTTATCTTCCGCCTCTAAATCAAGTTTAAGCACTTCCTTTGCGGTTTCAAGCGCGCTGTCTTGATCAAATCTTTCCACCATCGCTTTAATACCTGAAAGCATTCCCTTTACTTCATCATGAGTTGCCTTATTTCCTGCATCCTCAGACATAAAGTCCTCTGATTCTTTTTCATCGGGATCAATGCCGTAATAAAAATCAACGGCCTTTTTTACTTCAAACACAATTACCAGATAATATTCAAACAACTCTTCGCAGTGACGGTCAATATATCCAAAGTCGCCCGCTTTTCCTGCCATTTCCTGTTTACGCGCCATTTCGGAAAGTTCCATTGCGCCCACGTTTGCAGCGGTTGATTTAAGCGCATGAACATCTATTATATAGTTTTTATAATCACCGTTTTGTATAAATCCTCTTAGTCTTTCAATCCTTGATTTTCCGGATTCTTTTAACATCTTTAAAATTTCAACGTAATCATCCAAAGAGCCCACGCAGTTTTCAACACCCACACGCATATCAAAGTATTTAAGCATATCCTGAAGGTCATAAAATCTGTCCCAGTCAATCTCTGCCTTTGATGACGTCGTCTTTATGAAGTTGATTTTTTCGGAAGGAATATATGTAACAAGCACTTTTTCAAGGCTAAGAATATTGATTGGCTTTGAAAGGAAATCATCGAACCCTTCCCTTATCATTTCTTCCTTAACGCCGGAAATTGCATTTGCGGTAAGGATTACAATACACATATCCTCGTATCTTCCGCCAAGGTTTCTGATTGCATGCATTGCTTCAACGCCGTCCATACCCGGCATCATATGGTCCATAAAGACAATATCGTATTCTTTTTTCTGCACCATCTCTATTGCCATGTAGCCGCTGTCTGCAAGATCTGCCTCGATTGAATATTTTTTAAGGATACCGTAGGTAACCTGTAAATTCATGTCATTATCATCTACAACAAGAACGGATGCCGTTGAAACGAAGGACTGCCCCATTCTGTCCTGATACGTAACCTTCTTTGGTTCATAATTGCCAATAGGTCTGTTACTGATAACTTTCTGGCAAATTGAGAAAACAACCGTTGTTCCCATTCCATATTCGGACGTAACCGTGATATTTCCACCCATCTCGTCCACAAGTGTCTTTACAATCGCCATACCAAGACCGGTGCCTTCAACATTTTTATTCTTGTAGGAATCAAATCTTGAGAACTTATCAAAGATTCTGTCCACATCTCTTTTCTTCATGCCTATACCGGTATCATGCACTTCAAAGAAAATCTCGGAAACATCTTCGCTTACGGTCTTTTGATAAACCCTGAAATCAACGCTTCCGTATTCCGTGTATTTATATGCATTTGTAACGATATTCGTTAAAATCTCGTTGATGGCTGCAACATCCCCTTCAAGAACAAACGGTACATCAGGCGAAATTGACGAAGAAAACTTAATTCCTTTTTCTTCCATTCTCGGCTGAATCATTACAGATATATCTTCAACAACCGACTGCAAATAATATTCCTCATTTACAATCTGACGCTTACCCGCTTCAATCTTTGATAAATCAAGCACACCGTTAACAATATCAAGAAGAATTTCTGACGATTTTCTGATGTTCATTGTCTGATTGTATGTTTCTTTTTCTCTTGTTGACTGTAAAACAAGCTCAGAAAAACCAACGATTGAGTTCATTGGTGTACGGATTTCATGTGACATATTTGCAAGAAACACGGTTTTTGCATTGTTTGCGGCTTCCGCCTCCTCCTTAAGCGCCATTATCTGTTTTGTGTATTCATTTACAAAGGTCATGTCGAAAATCCAGGCCGTATATCCGATAATCTTTTTACCGTCGCTTATAGGGTAGGTTCTTACCTCGTGATCTTCTCCAAAAAGGCCTGACGCCCTTTCATCGCCCTTAAACAGATCCACGAAAATCTTCTTTTCTTTTTCGGATCTTGAATTATAGATATTTGGAATAATGTCCCTTACAAGTTTATTTGCATACAGGACATTATAATTAACGTCAACAATAAGGCAGCCTTCCTGCATACTTTCCACGAGGTTTTCCTTTGCAACCTCGACAGTATTAAAGAATCCTGCCTGTTTTACCATTATTACGACAAGCGTACATGAGATACCGTATGAAATCGGGATAAGTTCAAGCTGCTGCACAAACGTAGACTGCATAAGTAATGATACAACCGGAATCATGGATGCAACGACAATCCATATATATCTCATTTTTTCTTCTTTTTGCTTGGATTTATTAAACATCGGTTCAATCATTACCAAAGCTGAGCCGACAAGAAGCATTAAGAAGGTGATATATACCCAGTACAAAGGTCCTTTCTGATACGACATATAATTAATGATTCCATGCGACACAATGGAAATATCAGAAATAAAGAAATCATTAAAGCCAATTGTCAAAACCGCCCACGTAAGGAAGGTAATACTACTCACTAAAATGGCTCTTTGTACCCTTTTTAGGGTATATCCGCAATAATTCATAATGAATCTTACATACGCAACCAGTGTATAACATTTTACGATAAAGCCAATCTGAGAAAGTCTTAAGGCTGTTTCTTCCGTATCCGAAACAATCTGAAGGCAGTGTGTAAGAATAGTTGCCGTACCCGCCAAAGTAACCACAAGGAGATACTTTTGATTTGCGCTCGGCTTAAGATCGTATATCATGAAAAACTGGATATACATGGCAATACCAAAGAAAATTGATACCGCAAGATATATTATTTGAATTGTATTGCTCATAATCCACCCCCGCGACAAAAGTCACAAAATCCGATTAAGCGCACCTAAATTGCGTCGCTTACCTTTTGAACAAGTACCTCTTTATTAAACGGTTTTAATACAAAGTCGGCCGGTTTTAATTCCATAAGTTCCATAATTGTATCTTTATCCTGAGTTCCCGTTGCAAAGATGATTGGTACATTTTCAAAACCATCCATCTTCTTTATCATTTTAAATACGGATGCTCCGTTAAATAAATCCATCTGATAATCAAGCAAAATCAGATCAGGTTTATTTTTTGCAAGATATTCAAGTGCAATTTTAACCTGTTTAATGGTTACAATATTGAATTTATCCTGCAGATAATTTTTGATTATATAAAGACTTTCCGTTTCATCATCTACCGCAAGAACGGTTTTCTTGTTTCTTCTTGCCTGTTCAATCTTTAAGATTTTTTCAATCTCTTCTACAAGATTTTCCTTTGAGATCGGTTTACCAAGGCAGCCGTTTCCGCCCGCGCTCATGAACGATAAAAGGGTCTTTCGGCTTGTATCACCCGTTGCCCCGATAACCGGAACCTGCGAATACGCAGCCTGCTCCCTTATTTTTTTCAAAAGATCTATTCCGTTCATATACGGCATTTCAATATCCAAAAAAATAAGCGCGGGAGCGTCATGACAAGCCAGATAATCCAACGCTTCAAGTGCTGAAAACACATAAGCACAGCTGTAATGTCCCTGCATATATCTTTTATAGTTTTCAATCTGTTCCGCCGAATCATCCACAAAAAGTATAGTTTCCATATGCATGCCTCAAAAATTTATAATTTAAAGTTTAGGTTTTATTTTATACGTACAACCGAATTTCTATCATTATACCATTTTATTTGAACTTGGTAAAGTTTTAATTATAAATAACAAAATCACAAAAAAAAAACGATTTTCCTATTTACAACAATTTATAATTGCTTTATAATTTTATGAGTACGCAGAAGCTAATCTATCATGTTCGGAGGGTATATCATGAAGAAGAAGCTGATACTTGTAACATCGCCGCCGGCTTGTGGCAAGACGTTTGTTTCAAGAGAATTGGCCAAGCATTTACAACATGTTGTTTATCTTGATAAGGATACATTGATTCCACTCAGTAAACAGATATTTGTAGTTGCAGGTGAACCATACAACAGAAGTAGTGATTTCTTTGAAGAATACATCAGAAATTACGAATACGACTGTGTTATTGAGCTTGCACTTGAAGCTATTGAATATGAAAATATTGTTCTTATAAATGCACCGTTTACAAGAGAAGTAAGAGACATTAACTTTATGACGGGACTCAGCAATCGTCTCGCGGAAAAAGGCGCAGAACTTGTTGTTGTCTGGGTTCAGACATCCATCGAAACAGTGAGGGAAAGAATGATTCAGCGTAATTCTGACAGAGATACGTGGAAACTTACTCACTGGGATGAATACATTGCAACCAGAGATTTTTCAATCCCTGAAAACCTTGTAAACTCAAACGTTAACAAGTTTTATCTGTTTAAGAATAACAACACGGAAGAATTCATTGAATCCATGGCTAAAATTAAAATTGCTCTTGAGGGAAACAAGGAATAATTACAATAAAGGTTTAAAATAATTTAATATTTAATCAACAAAAAACCGACAGACAAATCTGTCGGTTTTTTATGCATTTATCCTATTTATTTTTAACGGATGCACAAAGGCCGTCTGCTGTTGCATCAATTACAATCACATCACCCGAACTTACCTTTCCTTCAAGAATAAGTCTTGCAGAAAGTGTTTCAACAGTCTTTTGTATGTATCTCTTAAGCGGTCTTGCTCCGTATACCGGATCATATGCCTCGTCAACTACTCTTTCAAGGGCTTTGTCGCTTAATTTAACCAAAATTTCTCTGTCCGAAAGCCTTTCATTAAGTTCGTCAATCATAAGAGCCACAATCTGTTTTATATTATCTTTTGTAAGCGGCTTAAACATTATGATTTCATCAAGTCTGTTTAAAAATTCCGGTCTGAACGCGCCTTTGAGTTCATTCATAACCATTTCTTCCGCGTTTTTATCAATATTTCCGGCATCGTCAATTCCTTCAAGAAGGTATGATGAGCCAAGATTTGATGTAAGAATGATTACGGTATTTTTAAAATCGACGGTTCTGCCCTGCGAGTCGGTTATTCGGCCATCGTCAAGGACCTGAAGCAAAATGTTGAATACATCGGGATGCGCTTTTTCAATTTCATCAAAAAGGACAACCGAGTACGGTTTACGCCTTACCGCCTCTGTAAGCTGACCGCCTTCTTCGTATCCAACATATCCCGGAGGCGCTCCGATAAGCCTTGATACACTGTATTTTTCCATGTATTCGGTCATATCAATTCTTACAATATTGTTTTCATCATCAAAAAGGCTCTTTGCAAGTGTCTTTGCAAGCTCCGTTTTACCTACACCCGTAGGGCCAAGGAAAAGGAAAGAACCAATTGGTTTTGAAGGATCCTTTATTCCTGCACGAGAACGGATAATTGCCTCCGAAACAAGCTTTACGCCTTCATCCTGACCAATCACACGTTTGTGAAGTTCACTTTCTAAGTGAAGCGTCTTGTTCTTTTGTGTTTCATTTAATTTACTTACAGGTATACCCGTCCAGCGTGATACAATCTCTGCAATTTCTTCATCCGAAACTGATTCGTGCACAAGCGTAAGTTCTTTTTCGCTCACTTTCTTTTCCTGCTCCAAAAGTTTCTTTTGAAGTTCCGGAAGCGTACCGTACTGAAGCTTTGCAACCGCCTCAAGATTGTAATTACGTTTTTCGTTTTCTATCTGCTTGTTAACTTCATCAATCTCTTCTCTTATCTTACTTAAAGAATCCGCAGATGACTTTTCGCTGTCCCACTTTGCTTTCATTTGCGCAAACTCTTCATGATACTGCGAAAGCTCTTTTCTTAGTTCCTCCAATCTCTTTACGGAAAGAGGATCTTTTTCTTTCTTTAACGCGGCTTCTTCAATTTCAAGCTGCATAACCTTTCTTTGAAGTTCATCTAACTCTGCGGGCATTGAGTCAAGTTCCGTTTTAATTAACGCACAGGCTTCATCCACAAGGTCAATTGCCTTATCCGGCAAGAATCTGTCACTGATGTAACGATTTGAAAGCGTTGCCGCTGCTACAAGAGCATTATCTGTAATCTTTACACCGTGAAAAACTTCGTATCTTTCCTTGATACCTCGAAGAATTGAGATTGTGTCTTCAACCGTCGGTTCATCCACCATAACAGGCTGAAATCTTCTTTCAAGCGCCGCATCCTTTTCAATGTAAAGTCTGTATTCGTCAAGCGTTGTTGCTCCGATACAGTGAAGCTCTCCTCTTGCAAGCATTGGCTTTAACATGTTTCCCGCATCCATTGCGCCGTCTGTTTTACCGGCTCCGACAATTGTATGCAATTCATCGATAAAAAGAATTATTCTTCCGTCACTGTTTTTAACCTCATCCAAAACAGCCTTCAAACGCTCTTCAAATTCACCTCTGTACTTTGCACCCGCAACAAGCGCACCCATATCAAGAGAAAATATGGTCTTATCTTTTAAGCCGTCCGGCACGTCACCCTTTACTATTCTTTGTGCAAGGCCTTCCGCAACCGCCGTTTTACCAACGCCCGGTTCACCTATAAGGACCGGATTGTTCTTTGTTTTTCTTGAAAGAATCCTTATTACGTTTCTAATTTCAGTGTCTCTGCCAATTACCGGATCAAGTTTCTGATTCTTTGCTCTTTCAACCAGATCCGTACCGTATTTTGCAAGCGAATCATATGTATCTTCCGGATTATCCGTTTTTACCGACTGATTTCCTCTTACAGTCTGCAAAGCCTTTAAGAAACCGTCTCTTGTGATTTTATATTCATTAAAAATCGTCTTAATATTTCTTCCCGGAAATTTAATAAGTCCAAGCATGAGGTGTTCAACAGAAACATACGAATCTCCCATACGCTTTGCTTCCGATTCCGCATTTGTAAGCACCTGATTAAGTTCTCTGCTAACAGTTAAATCAATATTTCCGCTGACTCTTGGAAGACCTTCCACAGCTTCGTTTACACGTCTTATTAACTCGCCCTTATCAATACCCATCTTTTCGGTAAGGTTGGCTATTAAACTGTCATCTGCCGTAAGTAACGCTTTCAACAAATGCTCTTCTTCGATTGAAGGGTTGTTGTATTCTGTTGCCAAATCTTGCGCACTCTGTATTGCTTCCAATGATTTTTGCGTAAATTTCTGAATGTTCATACGACACCATCCTTTCCATTTTTTATTATGTATTTTATAGCACAAAAATTAGCACTCGTCAAGGGTGAGTGCTAACAATTTTTACAAACCTTTATTTTGCAGTGTTTTTAGTGTTTACAAAAAAATTATTACTGGTTATCCGGAACAACGAGTCCCTGAGTCTTTCCAAAATTACTCTTTTGCAAAACTTCAATTGCAGCAAGTGCAATTTCATACATCTGATAAGTGTTGTCACCAATAGGTTTTGTCTTATCAATCTGTCTCTTACAAAAATCTTTTGCTTCCATTATCTGATTTTGTGAGTAAGTATGTCCCTGACTGTACAAAACTCCCGAACTCGGATCAAATCTTGAAGGTTCTTCCGCTTTTCCGCCCTGAAGACCGACACTTTTAGCCAAACCCTTTATTAATTCGCTCTTTAAGTCCTCGTTCATTTTAGCACCTCATTTCATACAATATACGCTTAAAATAACACACACTTTAAAAGTTTGCAAGGCGTATATTTAAGTAAGTAAAGCCCCGTTTTAAAACTATTCGTTCTTTATAAGTTCTGCTCTGTCAAGCGCATCATCAATGTGACTGCAGAAATTCTCAAGTCCCACTTTGTCTGCAAAGCCCGCGTGAATCATTGTCTTCATCGGCTGTTCGTTTACATGCGAGAAAATAAGTTTAACATTAGCCTTTGCACATCTTTCCCTTAATACTTCAAGCGAACGCAAAGCGCTGATATCAAGCGCAGGAACACCTCGCATTCTTATAATAAGAACCTTTGTAAAATCCTTTAAATGAATGTCCGAAATCATTTCAGTCATGCCAAAGAACATTGGGCCGCTGATTTCATACACACGAACATCCTTTGGAATAACCTTTAAATCAATTGAATCGGGATCAAGTGTTTCATCATCCGGATCTTCGTACTTCCATCCCTTAACCTCTGCTTCCTCGCTCATTCTCTTTACAAAGAGGATTGCAGCAATGATTAAACCTGCTTCAATTGCTACAACAAGGTCAAATACAACCGTCAAAACAAAAGTGATTACCAAAACGATAATATCACTCTTTGGAGCTGTCTTACAAAGCTGTACAAACGCTCTCCACTGACACATGTTATACGCAACAATAAAAAGAATCGATGCAATTGTAGGCATTGGAATTAATGCAGCATATGGCATTAAGACAAGTAATACAAGCAAAAGCAAAACAGCGTGTACCATTCCGGCAACCGGTGTACGTCCGCCGTTTTTAATGTTTGCAGCGGTACGCGCAATTGCACCTGTTGCAGGAATTCCGCCAAACAAAGCAGAACCTATATTACCGACACCCTGTGCCACAAGTTCCTGGTTTGAACGGTGATGTGAACCAATCATTCCGTCTGCAACCACACACGAAAGAAGTGATTCAATAGCGGCAAGAACAGCAATTGTAAGGCCGTCGGAAAATACATTCCTTAAAGCCTGAAATGATAATTCAGGCATTGTAAACTTTGGTAAAGAAGCGCTGATTGTATATAAATCGCCAATCGTATTAACCTTAAGATTAAGGCCTTTAACCATTGCAATACCCGCAAATACCGCAATTAAAGAACCAGGTATCTTAGAAGTGATTTTTGATGGAATCATTGGCCAGAAAATCTGGATCAAAAGGCAGACCACGCCAACAATAAGTGCAGCATAATTAACTGTTGCAAAATTCTTAATTACGGCTAAAACCTTATCAATTGTTTCAATTGTAGCGGTACCGGCAGGGAATGTAAGGCCGCAGAAGTCCTTAACCTGGCCAATCGCTATTGTAACAGCAATACCCGCGGTAAATCCCGTTGTGATTGTATATGGAATAAACTTAATGAGAGTTCCGAGTCTGCAAAGACCCATTATGATAAGCAAAACACCCGCAATAATGGTTGCAAGAGCAAGTCCTGTCATACCGTTTTTGGCAACAATACCCGCAACAATGGTTGCAAAGGCAGCCGTCGGTCCGGCAATCTGCACGCGGCTCCCTCCAAGGAAGGATATGATAAAGCCCGCAATAATCGCGGTATACAAACCTTCTTCAGGTCCAACACCCGACGCAAGTGCAAGAGCAATTGAAAGCGGTAGTGCAATAATTGCAACTATAATACCGGAAACAAAATCTCTCCCAAACTGCTTTAAAGAATACTGCTTAAGATTTGAAAAGAGCATCGGTTTTAATTTGTCCGAGCTCTTTTTTACAGGCTTTGCCTTTACCTCAACATTATTATCACTCATCTTTTTTCCTCTTTCGTTAAACATATAAGCATAGGTAATTAAATTTTTACAAACAACGCTTGCATTCTACAACGAAATGATGAAATGTTCAATAATATTTTTTGTGAATATAAATAATTATAAAAAAGCTCCCTTTTGTGCTAATTTGACTGCGTCAAGATCCACTGTCCTGTTACGGAAAGCTCATCATAGGTCCATCCTGACGTTTTTGAGCAGGAAGAATTAATTAATGCAGAGCTTTCGTTTTTATTTGAAAGATTCCATGCTGCATACGGAATATCATATTGATCAATCAAATCAAACCACGCGCTTGCGGAAGTATAATCAACAGAACCGTTACCTGAAGCATCACAAATTGAAAATTCAGAGAAGAATACAGGAATACCCGCATTTAACGCCGTAACGACCTTTTGTCTGTTGTAATCCGTATGAGTTGCAGCATAAAAATGAACCGCATACATAACGTTATACGGATTTGCAACAGGGTTAGAAATAACCGCGTCCACATCCTGTGACCAGGTTGGAGTTCCTACAATAATAATCGCATCGGAATCATACTGTCTTATGATAGGAATGATGGTATCCGCATAACTCTTAATATCAGACCATGAAGTACCGCCGTTTGGCTCATTACAGATTTCATACAAAACGTTATCATATGAGGCGTATTTTTCGGCCATTTCCGCAAAGAAAGTCTTTGCCTCATTAATATTTGTATTTGGGTTTGAATCACTCAATATATGCCAGTCAATAATGCAATACATATTTAAATTTGCACACGCCTTAACACCGGTATCGATAAGAGCCTTAAGAGCACTTTTATCTCCGCCGTTACAGTATCCGCCGTATTCCATTGTATACATTGCAAGTCTTATTAAATTAATGCCGTAATCGTCTCTTAAAGTCTTAAAAGCAGCCTCATTAACGTACGAAGGATACCAGGCAAGCCCGTGTGTACTTACGCCCCTTAAAGTAACAATACTTCCACTTTCACCGACAAGTTTTGTCCCGCTTACACTTAAACTGCCCGCGTATCCGGCTCTTACAGCGGATGTACTTTGTGCAGTCGTTGTGGTTGTTGTTACAGTTTCGGTTGTTGTTTCTGTTTCTGTTTCGGTTTCGGTTTCCGTTTCAGACTCCGTCTCAGTTTTGGTTTCCGACTCTTCTTCGGTTTCCGTCTCTGTAATTTGCGAAGTTTCTTTAGTTGCCTCTTCTTTATCCTTAGCGGTTTTATCTTTCGAACTTCTGATTGCAAAAGCTAAAACTGCGGCAATTAAGGCAAGTATTAATACAATTGCCAAAATCGTCGCAGTTATTATGGTCTTTTTGCCTTTCATACCTTTTACCCTTTCCTTCCCCGTTCTTATTTATGCTCCTAAAGCCCCTTCCCAAGGGGGTATTAAGATCAATCAAGTCTTGCAAAATACTCCACAAGATTTTCAATCGGAACAGGTTTTGCATACTTAAATCCCTGAATATATTCAAAACCTTTGTCCACACAGTATTTACTCTGTTCTTCGTTTTCAACGCCTTCAATAAGAGGAATCATATCACGTTTCTTAAAGAAGTTAACCATCATGCTTACCATTTCATCCGTGCCGTCACTCTGCATTGCTTTATATAAAAGCGTTTTATCAAACTTGATAATATTAAAGTCACCGCTTGTAAGTCTGTCAATATTTGAATAACCGCTTCCGAAATCGTCAAGATAAAAGCTGATACCGTCACGATTAAGTTCATCCATATTGTGTCTTACAGCTTCGTAGTTTTCAAACATAACAGATTCCGTAAGTTCAAGTCTGATCTTATCTCTTGGCACATTATGCATATCAAGTATTTCCATAATCTTTTCATGGAAATCCAGATCAGACAATTCTTTAGCGGAACAGTTGATTGTAATTGCATCAAAATCAAATTTCTTGTCCATGGCCATGATTTGCTTACAAACTTTGTTTACCATGATTTTTGTAAGCGAATGTATTGTATTTGTTTCTTCCGCAACCGGAATGAACTTATACGGTGCAACGACCTTATTTCCAACCTTCATTCTTATAAGAGCCTCTGCCGTTTTGAAATTGCCGTCTTTAACGGAATAAATCGGCTGTGCATAGCAAAGAATCCTGTCATCATCAAGGCTTCCCGTTTCCGCAATATCCTCAATAATATTTCTTATTACCTTATTTTCGACGAAATCTTCATAATCTTCATCTGTTGCCACAATTTCGCCACTTTCATGTTTTTTCTTAATCTTAGCTCTTAAAAATTCTGAAAAAGCTTCAATATCTTCCACATTTCTGAATACCGGACGATATTTAAAGTAAACAACATGAGCGTATGTCACTTCCGGTGATACCGCGAGAATCATTTGAGTAATCTGTCTTATCTGCTCAATAAAGTTTTCCGTCATATTTTCATGACGCCAGTTATAATGACAGATAACTGCAAACTTAGTCTTCGAAACCCTGTATATCTTAACTTTTTTATCAAGTTTTTCGATTCTTCTGCAATATTCGGAAATAACCCTTGTGAGTTCCCGTTTTTGTTTTGCATCAAAGGCTTTACCAAGCTGCGGGAACGAAAAACTCACAATAAGGAATTTTCGTCTCATTCTAATCATGTAATGGATATAACTATCCATTGAAAAGCCGTTTTGACAACCTGTATCTTCATCGAGAGGATTGCTGTGGAAAAGCATATATCCTATTAAAAACGGCAAAACATATGTAATACTTATATAAACAATATCGGGAACAACCGCCTGATAAGCTACAAGTCCCGCCTCACAGAGAATAAATACCAAAAGATCCGTTTTTATAAGTCTTGAAATCTTGTCTCTGTTAATTGCAATGACGAGATAACAAAGAAGACACCAGAACGAACTGAATAAAGCGGTAAAAATAATATACCCGTCCACATCAATGCCGCTCACCATTGATACACCGAAAAGATTTCCGGTAAAATATGCCACAAGTGCGACAACAACATATATGGTACTGTAAACAAGTGCCATATATACTTGATTTTTTGTCCGTGAACTTCTAAGAGGAGAAATTCGCACAAGATAAGCAAATATGCACAATAAAATGCCCATATAAAGAATCATTGAAAGTACAATTGAAAAATAAAAAACATTAATATAATGCAAATAATTTTTGCTCATTGCGATTTCAATTGCTGTCGTCCTTAAACTGATTTCAATTATTGATAAGATTACCCCCAGGTGTATGAACCTAAAATTAGACGTTTTTCTTGGTCTTGTAACAAGTATAAATACTTCCACGACCACGGCAATAACGAAAGCCACATACTCAGTAATTAATGAATAGTCGTGAAATTGCATCCCATATTACCTTTCATATTTTTTGTAATCTACCTAAAATCCGCCCACAAACACTGCGGAAAACTAAATCCAATTATACTCCTTCTCTTCCCAAAAATAAAGCATTTATTTGAAAAAATCTCTATTTATGCGGACATACGCCAACACGATTTAAAGAAATAAAAAAAGCCACAGAGCCTTTAAATTCGCTCTGTGGACAATATACTTTCAATTATACTGATGACTTTTTGCATTTCTTCCTGGTAATTATTTTCTAATATTGCAGCCGAAGCTTCCGTTTTAAATTCTCTTTCAAAAAGGTCTTCTCCCGCCGTGTCAATCGCAATATTGACCGTTCCTTTTTTGATGCTCATGTAAAGCTTTGCGGTGCTGTCTTTACATACAACAAGCGCCGAATCATTAAAGGATAGCATGAGTTCTGCCGCTTCTTTATTAATCACATGTTCGGCAAGCCTTGGAGTTGTTGTTTTTATAATAAACAATTTATCAAAAAGCTCATGCCCCGTGGAAATAATGGATTCTTCAGGCTTCAATTTAACCTTGTTTCCAAGTTCAGCCTTTGGAAATACCACAAGATCACATTTATCGCAAAACGTCTCATTAAAACAAAGCCAAATGCCTTTAAAGACGTTAAAGTCAACTGACTTATCAGACACCGTTTCGTTCTTTGTGAGAACCACTCTTGAACAGGCAACCCCGGTATCTTTAAAGGTTCCCTCAATTTTATTGAAGCCTCTTACATTATCAAATTCAAAAATCTCAGATGCTTCAATAATATCTTTTTCAATGTACTGTTCATCCTTGAAGTTTACATCTTCAAGGGCTTTTTCAAGGTAACTTATGGCCGCATCATCACTGGTGTCTTTAAGTTCTTCCATAACAAGCTTATACTTATAGTAAACGGCAAACATTACAAGAAGTCCAATAAACGAAACAAGCGGTATGTATTTAACCGTAAATATACAAAGTATAATCTCCGTCACTGAAGCACAAATTGAAATCATTTTCCACAGTGCGACGGCATCAACTTTTTGTGAATGCGTTTTTCTGATACTCATAATTTACTCCGGATTTATCATTTCTTTTCATTTACATGACAATTTTAAAATTTTAAATCCGAAACAGTTACCCACTTTTTTGGGGATTTTTCAAATCCCCCTATGCAAGGACAACTTTCTTTATATTTTCAAGAAGTTCATCATATGTTTCAAATGCAGGAAGCTCAGGATTATCTTTCTTAATCTGATCTGTACTCTTAAACAGGAAGCCTGCCTTTGAAGCCTTAATCATTCCAAGATCGTTGTAGCTGTCACCACTTGCAACAGTTTCAAAACCGATTGACTGTAAAGCCTTTACGGTGTTGTATTTGCCGTTTTCAAGCCTTCTCTTGTAGCTTATAATTTCTCCGTTTTGCGCAACTTCAAGTGAATTACAGAAAATTGTAGGCCAATCGAGTTTCTTCATAAGAGGAGTCGCAAACTGCGTGAATGTATCACTTATAATAATTACCTGGCAGAAAGTTCTTAATTCATCAAGGAATTCCTTTGCGCCCGGCATTGGATCAATTGTCGCAATTACGTCCTGGATTTCTTTAAGTCCAAGTCCGTGTTCCTTTAAAATCCCGATTCTCCAAGCCATTAACTTATCATAATCCGGCTCATCACGGGTTGTTCTCTTAAGTTCAGGTATACCGGATGCTTCCGCAAAAGCAATCCAAATTTCAGGTACTAATACGCCTTCAAGGTCCAAACAGGTAATATACATCTTTAATCCATCCTTTTACTTTAAATACAGCAACATAACACATGTATAAATATACGTAATTCTACGTTTATAATTATTTTAATGTTAAAAATTGCACACGGCATGCATTATATCATATAACTTTAAAAAAGTATATAAAATATCAGTCTTTGAATTTTTCTTAAAATCAGTGCGTTTATGTTAATTTTGCACAAATTTTAAATATATATCTTGTGCAAGCTCACATAGAAAAATAAATCCCGATATTATATAATTATAACAGACTGTTTAGTGCAAAATAACTGATATTTAAAAGGACGGCGTTTATGAAAAGAAACTATTTAAAAAAACTTTTAGCACTCGGGATGGTATCATCTATGATTTTTTCACTGATTACAGGTTGTACAAAAGAAAAAGAAGCCGTTACTTTAACGGCCGCAGAGGAAATGATTAAACTAAACGAATCAAATCCTCTAAACATTGTGGATGACAAATACGGAACCTTTTACGAGGTTTTTGTTTACTCATTTTGTGACAGTGACAGAGACGGTGTGGGTGATATTCAGGGACTCATCTCAAAGCTTGATTACATTAATGACGGTGATTCATCAACAACCACTGATTTAAACTGTAACGGAATCTGGTTAATGCCTGTTAACCCTTCCCCTACATATCATAAATACGATGTAACGGATTATTACGGAATTGATGAAGAATACGGCACTCTTGATGATTTTAAGGAACTTATTGAGGAATGTCACAAACGCGGCATAAAAGTAATAATGGATATGGTTATGAATCACAGTTCGAGTGAGCATCCGTATTTTAAGACAGCCGTCGAATACTTAAAAACACTTGCCGATGACGAAGAGCCTGACCCTACGGTCTGCCCGGAAGTATCGTATTACAATTTCACAAAAACCGCTCTTTCCGGTTACAGTAACGTTTCGGGAACAGACTGGTATTACGAAGCAAGATTTTGGTCCGGAATGCCTGATTTTAATCTTGATAACGAGGCAGTGAGGCAGGAATTTAAAGATATTGCCGCATACTGGCTTGATATGGGTGTGGACGGATTCAGAATGGATGCGGTTACTTCATACTATACAGGCGCAGATGATTCAAACATCGAAGCCCTTGCCTGGTTTAACGATGCCGTAAAAGAAATTAACCCTGACGCATATATTGTTGCGGAATGCTGGACGGATTACACAACATACGCAAAATATTATAAATCCGGAATTGATTCTCTCTTTGATTTTGATTTTTCAAATAACAGCGGTACCATCGCCAAAGTTGTCAATGGCCGTTCGTCCGCTTACGCATATGCAAATGCAATAATTTCACACGAAGAATTATACGCTTCGTATTCATCTTCATATATTAACGCGCCATTTTATTCTAACCACGATATGGGAAGATCCGCGGGCTATTATGCGGGAGATACCGCAGAAGCCAAGACAAAGCTTGGAGCTGCATTAAATATTTTAATGAGCGGTAACGTATTTATTTATTACGGCGAAGAGCTTGGCATGAAGGGCTCGGGAATTGATGAAAACAAGCGCGGCGCAATGTACTGGAGTAAGGACGAAGACGCAGAAGGTATGTGTGACGGCCCGGAAAACATCGAAGATATTGAACAAAAATATGATTCATACGAAGAACAGTCTGAATCAAACGAATCCATTTACACTTATTACAAGCAGGCAATAAGGTTAAGAAATTCCTTCCCTGTAATTGGAAGAGGCACAACAACCCTGCTTGAAGACATCAGTTCAAAGACAATATGCGCATACACAAAAACGTCTGATGATTACGACTCAGTATTAATTATATTTAATACCGGTACAGAAGAAGAAACAATTGATTTAAGCGCATATACGGATGAATATTCCACCCTCTCCGGTATGTTAATTACCGGAGACACCACCGCAACACTTAAAGATAACACTCTTACTCTTCCTTCATACGGCCTTGTAATTCTTACAAAATAAAAAGGGCACGCTTTGGCACCCTTAAGTATACATTTATTTAACTGTTTTTAACGGCTGATATACCGGATATGATACCGGGTATCAGCTGTTTCTTTCTAGATACAACATCGCTAAGCTTAAATGCATTATCGCACGGGCTTACTCCCATACCAAGACTTATTACTCTTTCAGACATATCTCCCGAATACAGAAGAAGCGTTGATTTTGAAGGAATGTCTGTAAGCATTACAAATGCCATATCGAGCCTCATGTTCTTACATACTTTTTGAAGGTACTCTCTCATTCCTCCGATAATTGGAGTAAATGCGTTGTTATTCATTGAACTTATCTGTGATACCCCGAATTTCAAACCATCCGCATCAAAGGTTTTAAAATCCTGATTAAAGATTTCATCAATTGATTTTTGCTTAAAATCAGAACCTGCTTCAAACATTGCATCCGCAAGCTTTTCAATATCTTCTCCCGCAATCTTTGCAAGTTCTTTTCCCGCTTCTTCATCCGTTTTTGTGGATGTAGGAGAACGAAACATTAAAGTATCCGATATTATTGCAGCAAGAAGTATTCCTGCAATCTGCTTTGGTATCTCTATTTCTTTTTCTTTAAATATAAGATATATGATTGTTGAAGTTGAGCCAAGCGGCATGTTTCTGAAAAATACCGGGCTTATCGTCTCTAAACTTCTTAATCTGTGATGATCGATAATCTCCAATATTTCAGCACCTTCAATACCGTCAACTGCCTGTGTTTTTTCGTTATGATCGACTAAAATTACCTGTTTTTTATCAACCTTCAAGAGGTTTCTACGCGAAATCATGCCGACATAGCGGCCATCGTCGGTAACAACCGGAAAGTCACGGTGTCTTACTTTTCCCATCTCTTCTTTTACATCATCCGCATAATCCTCAGGTGAAAAAGTGATTAAGTGATCCTTTTTCATTATGTGTTTGATTGGCATGCTCTGATATATGAGTCGGGCCGTTGTAAAGGCATCGTGCGGTGTCGAAATAACAATACAGTCACGCTCTTTTGCCGCATCAATCACTCGTTTTTCAACATACGAGGTGGTACATATTATTAAGCAGCTTGCATTCTCTTCAATTGCCGTCATTTGCGCTTCAACTCTGTCTGAAACAATTACAATATCGTCTGAGTTGATGTTTTCACGCATTGTATCTGAAGCTGAAGCTCCAATTACAACTTTTCCCTTTGTGATGTAGCTGTGCTCGTTTCCTATAATGACTTTTCCGTCAAGCGTTTCCGCAATGTTTTTTATTTGCGTCCTTGCAACCGCCAAAACACTGCTGTCTGACATATCCATATATGAATCCGCAATGTCACTTGTTACAACAAGGCCGTCCAGTCTGCCGTCTGCTTTTACAACAGGAAGAGATACAACAGCAAGCTCTTTCATTAATCTCCACGCTTTTCTAATCGAAATATGACTGGATACGCCGTCTGTTTTTCTATATTCAATATCCTTTATCTGAGCGCCCACGTCCCAGACTCTTTCAGGAATCGAAACACCAAAATGCGAAAGGACATATCTTGTTTCTGCATTTATTTCGCCCGCGCGCATGGCAACGTATCTGTTTGTGTTTTCGGATAAATTCTTTAAAGCCGCATATGCCAAAGCCGCACATACCGCATCCGTATCCGGGTTTTTATGCCCTATTATCCAAACCTGTTTTTCTTTGCTGTTTTCGCTCATTTAATTCCTCTAACTCTTTTATACTTTACTTTTTCATTTCAACTACTGCGTAGTTTTCGCCGTTTTCATCCGCAAGTGTGACAACGCAGCCATCGGCAAGTTTTATTACGGTTGGGTAAATTATGTCACCAAGTACCGCTTCTTTTTTATACTCTACTCTTAAGTTTTTATATTCACGCGACTTTTCCATAAAGGATTCCGCAATGAGTATGTACTTTTCGTTATTCATGTGTCCGTTTGTATCAATAAAAAGCTTGATTACAGGCACGGGATTTTCCTTTACCGATTCATTTTCAGGGTTTGACGGAATCTCGATTTTTCTTGATACAAGTGGCATATCAAGCTTTTCTTCAACCGTGTATAATTCCCCAATCTCAGGAGGTATTTTTGACGGTCTTCTTTTTTCAAAGTCCATAAATACCCACTGGCTGTCCGCTTTTACAAGGATTTCTCCGTTTTCGCCCGCTACGGTAAAGTTTCTTGATGCTAAAAAACCTTTAAACATATACGGCCAGGTGTTTATGCTTACTTTCATACCGTACACAGGCATTTTTATTACCTGTATCTGCCACGAAGTTAAAGACCAGCCGCGCTTTTCTTTTACAAGGCGCTCCACTCCCGCACCAACTTCTTCTGACTGAAAGATGCACGCATCCTGTAAATAATTTAGAAGCGCCGGCCAGGTAAGTTCTTTACCCATTGTACATTCACTGTATCTTATTCGTTCGTTTATTGTATACATTTTTCTGCCTTCTTTTATTTTAATTAATTAATGAAATTTTATCTTAATCAGCGAAACTGTCAATAAAATATACTAGTTTTTCTTCTTTTTCTTTTTTAAGAATATTCCAAGTGCTGCGCCGCCAAGTGCCAAAACACCCGTCCCAACAGGAAGTACGATTTTTAAGAGAGTATCTTTAATAGTCCACGAATTTGTCTCTTCTTCAACGTACCAGCTGTTTACGTAATCATCATGGCTCATTGTGGAACGCTTTGCGCTCGTTGCAGATCTGTAATATGTAACCGTTTCCGATTTTCCTGCCGCATTTACCGCTGTAACCCTGAATACATAATCATTTCCGGATACCGCATCAGAATATGAAAATAACGTCGCAACCGTGTATCCCGCAAGTTCAAAATCTGAAGTTGTCTCTCCGTTTTCTCCGCTTGCAACTTCTACAATGTAGTAATCCGCACCTTCTGCCGCATCAAAGCCAATACGGCAATTGTCATCCGTATATGTTTTTGACGTAATGTTTGTAACCGCCTCCGGTGCCGTTGTTACATTCGGTGCAACGTAGTTACTTGCAAGGTTTTCATACCCAAGCTCTGAGGCTGCCTTTGCAACCATTCCCGCAACCACCTTTGCTCCGTATGTTCCAAGATGTGTGTTGTCACTTACGCCTTCAGCGTATTGACCTGTATATGCGCCGGCAATTGCGTGATTAAAGATGATATCATCCGTTACGCCAACGTATTCCGATTTACTAAGCTCGGTGAAATAAGAAACCGTTAATGCGTTTAAGTCAATTAACGCACAGTCTGTTTCTTCTGCAACCTCACGCATGGCTGTTACATACTCAGAAAAGCTTACGTTAAAGTTTCCCGACGCATCATAATCGTTTCTGTTACAGATTGTTACAAGCACCGGAATTGCGCCTTTTTCTCTGATTGGTGCAATATAATACTCTGCAAGATTTATCTTGTAATCTTCTACGGATACGTATCTGTCTTCGTTATTCACCGTTGCATCATTATGCCCAAACTCAATAAATACGTAATCTCCTTCATTAAGCATTTCAAGCACTTCATCAAGTCTTCCCTGTCTTAAGAAGTTTCCCGTACTTCTTCCGCCAATTGCTTTATTTACAAAGCCAACATTATCCGTAAAGTATTCGCTTATTACCTGACCCCAGCCGGTTTGCGGAAGGTAATCGTCTGAATACGACTGAACAAGCGAATCTCCTATTGTATATATTATAAAATCTTTATCCTCATTTATGTCGGCAAGTCTTGATATATACTCACTTGATGCAGAATCACCCGCCATGTTTTTTGCAACCACGCAGAAGGTATAATCCGTATTTTCCGTTAAGTTGTATATATTTACTTCGTTTGTTTCAACCTGCTTTATGTAACTTAATACCTCGTTACCCGAATCATCATTTGTCACTTCATATACTGCGTATGTGTCTGCACCTTCGACTGCATCCCACTTAAATTTATATGTGCTTCCGTCATCTGAAAACTTTTTTAAATTTGTTGGAGTTTTTGGTACTGCCTGCGGCATGTCCACATTATCTTCCAATCTGTTACACAAATCCGTTATGGCAAGTTCTTTTATTCCCTGCGCAACAAGTCTTGCGTTTTGTACTGCACCAAAATACTGATAATGTGTTGAATCAGATGTTCCTCCTGAATAATACGAAGTGTATGCGCCTTCAACCACATTAAGGAATATCTGCTTTACTCCGTCTTCTCCAAGGGTGTTGTATACGTATTCATAATATTCTGAAGAAGCGGCAAACAAATCAATTAAAAAACAGTCTTCTTCCTCTGCAAGTTCTCTCATTGCCTCTGCGTATGCGGCAAAGCTCGAACTGTATTTGCCGGTTTCTGCATTTCTGCTGTTTCTGCAACAAGGCGTCACAAGCACAGGTATTACGCCTTTTTCTCTTGCATCTGCAATGTAGTATGACAAATATGTCTTGTATTCTTCCGTTGTTACGTATCGCTCCGCAATATCCGGCCTTGTTGTAAGCTGCTCTGTTGTCGGTGCCGCAGAATCATTGTGACCAAACTGTACAAAGAGGTAATCCCCTTCTTTTGCGTTTGCAAGTAAAACGTCTAAGTGTCTTACGTAATCGCTTTTGGCAACACAGCCATCGTAAAATGTCTTTGAAGAATACCCTGAAATTGCTCCGTCAACCACGGTAACGCTTTCATCAAAGAACAGGTCAAAAACCTGGCCCCATCCTGCCTGTGGCGCGTAATAACCCACTGTTTTTATTGCATCCCAGTCGCATACTGTTGAATCACCCGCAATGTAAATAGTAATGTTTGAATCCGTCTCTGCTGCCATTGCTTCTTTTCCTCCGTATCCGATATTTCTTAAAAAACCTGCGCAAAGTGCTAACATCATTATAAATGAAACAATCCTTCTAATCTTCATAAAACCTCTTCCCTCATATTATCTTGCCGTAAGTGTAGTTGCATAGTAGTAAGGTAAAATGTTTGGAACAATGTAGTCCGTATCAAAGCCAATGTAGAAGCTTGTATGCGGCGGCTGATTATACGCACAGTTTTGCGAAGCAACCTGGACTCTGTACTGTCTGTCATGCATGAGTGTATATAATCTAAAGTCTGTATAATCCGTGGTTGTGTATAT
>CAJOOB010000088.1 GCA_905236025.1 uncultured Lachnospiraceae bacterium | reverse complement strand
TTTCCACTTTTGATATACTTCATGAAAATTTACCGGAAGCGGTTTTGGTGTTCTTCCAAAATGAACGCCCCGCGCTTTTGCCGCCGCAATACCTTCCGCCTGGCGTTGTCGGATCGTTGTTCGCTCATTCTCCGCCACATAGGAAAGTAACGTCAGAACCAAGTCACTTATAAATGTTCCCAGGAGATTTTTCTCACGCCTGGTATCCAAAATCGGCATATCAATAACGTATAAATCAACACCTTTGTCCTTGGTTATTATTTTCCATTGTTCCAGAATTTCTCCGTAATCTCTTCCAAGTCGGTCAATGCTCTTAATATAAATCAGGTCATTTTCCTTTACCTTCCGGAGTAATCGTTTATATTGTGGTCTGTTAAAATCCTTTCCGGATTGTTTATCAATAAAGATGTTTTCTTCCGGAATCTGCATATCCCGCATCGTTATTACCTGGCGATCTTCGTTCTGATCTTTACTGCTAACCCTTACATACCCATATATGTTTCTCATAATCATCACCCCGATTTATCATTTTCGTTTTACCCAGACAATATCGTATCCGAGCACATCCGCAACATCTTCCGCCTCTTTGTATCGCAAGGTGCCACGCTGCAACTTTCCTGAAAAATTAGAAAGACTTCCCCTCCATCGGCGTGTAACAACCAGTCTCTCTACAATTTCTCGCATTGATAATCCTTCCCGGACAATATATGATTTGATTTCTCTTTGTATATTCATAAAACAAACACTCCTTTCGCTATTCCGCTTATATCGTTTAGAAAATCTTGCACCACACTCGAAAGTGGCATCAGTCAAAGGGGAAAGAACTGAACTATACTACTTTTTACATTACACATGAAAAAAGCACCTTCAATAGGTGCTTTTTTAATCAAAATACAAAGAATCACTATATTATTGACGATACCACTTTGCTTTCGCCTGCACAGCAAGTTTTGTTTCATCGCCAAAATAAACAGAATATAATTCAAAAGATTCGCTTTCATCACAAAGTTTGCCTTTATTGCAAGCGGAATGCAACTCTTTAATCCAACACCCGGGCAATCCCCTTTGCAAGCCTTAAATCCGCATCTTTAAAGTGATTGCCGGGATTTAATTCAAACATGGTATCAATGCCCGCGTCTTTATACCACGAATAAATTTCCGACGTTTTATCATAAACCGTGGATAATAGCGGATTCTTTGTCTGCGCCTCTTTATCTCCCAAAGAAAAATACACCTTTTTTGGCGTTTTGCAAAAATCAGATTTCCTGCAAAAACTCGAAAAATCCGGGAACCACAGTGACCCGGACGCGCTGACTGCGGAGTCAAAAACATCCGTCTTGTAAAGGCAGTACAAAGAAAAGAGGCCCGCAAGCGAATACCCCGCAATTATAATTTCTTTTGGTTCATAAGAAAGATCTTTTTTAATATCCGGAATTATTTTATTTGTAAGCGTATCTATGTATTTATCCGCGCCGCCGGTGCACGGTTCCTCGTTTTTATTAACGGGCGCACACTTCCACGGGGACATCTCAGCGTCCCAGTTAACGTCACTCACAACTGCAAGCGCAAACTTTTTGTCGGTTAAATCGGCAAGAAAAGAGTAAACACCGTGGCCATCGCCCTCAAAGGTATTTACTGTCACAAGCGGCGCCAAAGCCTCTTTTTCACCGTATATATAAACACGCTTTCCTTCTGAAACCATTTTACTCCATCCCTATTTTTTCGCAGATTCTGTCAATTTCTGCAAGCTCAGCGTCAGAAAACTCTGTGTTTTCAATGGCTTTTACGTTATCAATAATCTGCTCTTTTTTGGATGCTCCAACAAGCACGCTCGTCACGCCCTCTTTTGCCAATAGCCACGCAAGTGCCATTTGCGCAAGGCTCTGATTCCTGCGTCTTGCCATTTCGTTTAACTCTCTGATTCCAAAAATCAAGGAATCGTTTATGGAATTTTCGTTAAGGAATCGGCCATCGGTCTTGATTCTGCTGTCTTTTGGGATTCCGTTTAAATATCTGTCGCTTAGTTTTCCCTGAGCCAAAGGCGAGAAGGTTATTACGCCCTTCTTAAGTTGTCTTGCTTTATTTAAAAGACCGTTTTTTTCGGGGCTGCGGTCAAGCATGCTGTATCTGTTTTGGTTAATGATAAACGGCACGTGCAGTTCATCAAGTATATTTGCAGCTTTTTCAAGGGTCTCACCGTCATAATTTGATATTCCCGCATACAAAGCCTTACCGCTTTTTACAATCTGTGCCAGGGCGCCCATTGTCTCTTCAAGCGGCGTGTTTGGATCCATTCTGTGATGATAAAAAATGTCCACGTACTCTAAGCCCATACGCTTTAAGGACTGATCTAGGCTTGCAATTAAGTATTTGCGGCTGCCCCAGTTTCCGTAAGGGCCTTCCCACATATCATACCCCGCCTTAGTGGAAATGATCATTTCATCTCTGTAAGGCATCATTTCTTCTTTTAAGATTTTTCCAAAATTTTGCTCAGCGCTCCCCGGCTTTGGGCCGTAATTGTTTGCCAGATCAAAATGCGTAATTCCAAGGTCAAACGCGCAAAAACACATCTCTTTCATGTTTTCGTATTTTGCGGTATCTCCAAAGTTGTGCCAAAGCCCAAGCGAAACTGCAGGCAGTAAAAGCCCGCTTGCCCCACATCTGTTATACTTCATTTTTTCATATCTTCTTTCACTTGCTAAATACATAATAAACCCTCCGTTTAAAACATTTTGTTTTAAATGATCTCTAAAAATAACATCAATATCCTTTCTGATTAATTAAATTCTATCATCTTTTTGATAACGTGAACAGTTTAATTTTCCACATTATATTTAAAGCTGATTTCCACCGTTCTGTAATTGAACGATAAATTTTACCTAAATTACCTCTATTACTCTTGTGGCAAAATCAAACGCTGTTTCATCATGAGTTGATATTATTACCGATTTGTTATTATCGGCATATCCGCTCAATATCTGAAGTATCAGTCCCGCACTTTCTTTATCAAGTCCGGTGGTCGGTTCATCAGCCAATAATATATCCGGTTCTCTCATCATGGCTCTTGCCAGTGCTACTCTTTTTAATTGTATACTCTTTGAATTATCTTAAAATTTTATGGTTTTGTATGCATCTTCCAAATACGGTAATTTTATTTCATTAACGTTTGCACATTCTCTTAAGTAAAGTAATGCAGATGCGTTACCGGCGCTTCCATGATACAATCCGACATAGGCATCGGATTTATTCGGCTCATGTCTGTTCCACGAAGTATACCATCGCCTTGTACCCTCATCCTGTGTAGATTCACCAATTACAGATTCTGCCGCAAGATTGGCAAGATCAAAATATTTTTTATCTTTTGTAAATCTGTACATATTAACATAGTGCTCAAGCATACCTGCTCCACCACAGCAATAACAATTAGTTCTCCAGAATCCTCTTGAATGAATCAGAGGTGCCTTGCTGTTTATAAGCCCCTGCGTTAGCTTAATCAAAAAATCTTTATATATTTCTTCTTTTGTATTCTCATATAATGCATAGAACAAACGTGATGTTCCAACAGGACCCTGGCATACACCAAGATAATAAAGATCCTTCAAATATGTATCATTATATCGAACAAGTACGCCACCGTCTTTTTCATCGGCTATGGCCATGATATATTTTGCCGCACCTTTTGCCACCTCAAGAAATTCGTCTTTATGTGATTTCTCATACACTTTTGTCAGGATATATCCACATCCTGCAGCACCATACTCAAATCCCGGGAAATATCCTCCGGGTTTTCTTATTGTCGGAAAGGTATCTGTAGGCATTACGTACCATCTGTAACCACCCCATGGACTTTCTTCCTTTTTTGAAGAAATATACCGTGCACCTTTTACGGCTGCTTCAAGATAACGCTCATCATCATATTTCTCGTACAAATCCACAAGATACAGTATTAAACTTCCCTCACCGATAATTCCATATTCTCCGTACCAGTAAATTTTATCCTGATTTTCATTTGCAGTGGCAAGCAAGTCTTCTGAAACTCTTATCTCAAAATCTTTATATTTTTTATCACCGGTTATCCGGTAAAGTAAGCCCGAAACATATGCTCCTCCGGCAGGGCCGTTCAGAAAGCCAATCACTGCACCTTTAAGATAATCGCCTTTTGTTATAAATTCCTTTTGTCCACCATATTCTCTTATACAATAATTAATTCCTCCAATGGCATTATTAAGATATTTCTTATTCTTTGAAGCCTCATACAATCTAAGGTAAAACAAGGCAATTCCGGCAGCTCCCGCATATAAACTTGTATCTTTTAACAAGAACTCATCTTTTGCAAGTTCTGTCCCCGGAAGGACATCCCACCATTTTGTATCTCCATCATTATGACTGTATTTTTCAATCCATTCTGAAGTCTCTTCAGCAACTATTAATAATTTATCATTCATCTTGATTTCTCCTTTCCTTCTGGGTTAATTATATGTTACAGCTGTCCGTTTTAAAAATATTTAAAAATAATATTGAATGATAGAACAAAACTATAACACACAAAAAACGTCAGACTAAAGAATAAATAATTCATCGTCTGACGTTAATTCTAAATATTTATTTTAGTTTATAATCCGTTATACCTTTTGGAAATGCGCTTATACAGCGTATTGGTAAGTTACCTTGCCATCATCAATTCTGATGATGTGATTACAACAAAGCTCAATTAACTCCGGATCGTGAGTGGATACTAAAACTGTGCTTCCGCTGGCAGCAATGGCAGAAGCGATTGCAACTCTCTGCTTTTGACCTCCGGATAAAGCCATCGGATGTTTGTCTTTGAATTCCGCCAAGCCAAGACTTTCAAGGATTTGATTGCATTTATCCGAATCATTTTTCTTCATCGACAGCATCACTTCTGCTTCTACACTATCTTCCAGCTTACAGCCTTCTTGCGCCCGCTGACAAAATTCTTGTAGATGCCATCCACAGCCATAAGTTCATCGTGCTTACCCTGCTGGACAATCTTGCCCTTGTCGATGACCAGGATCTGATCTGCGTGTCTGACAGTTTTCAGTCTGTGGGCAATCATGATGATAGTCTTTTCTCTTGTCAGATTTTCGATTGCCTCAGTCAATTCTTTCTCGTTTTCCGGATCTACATTGGCTGTCGCCTCATCCAAAATGATGATTGGCGCATCCTTCATGATAGCCCTGGCAATGGCGATTCGCTGCTTTTCACCACCTGATAATGTGGCTCCGCCTTCGCCAACCAATGTTTCATATCCATCCGGAAGTGACATGATGAAATCGTGGCAACATGCTTTCTTGGCTGCCGCAATCACCTCCTCCATGGAAGCCTCCGGACGGCCAAATCTGATGTTGTTTGCAATGGTATCCTCGAACAAATAAACTCTTTGGAACACAAAGCTGAAGTTCTCCATCAAGGAATCGAAACTATAGTCTCTGACATCTCTCCCGCCAAGTGTAACCTTGCCGGATTTTACATCCCAAAATCTTGCAATGAGGGATGTCAGTGTGGTTTTGCCACCGCCGGATGGGCCAACGATAGCTGTAGTAGTTTTCTCTTTAATATCAAGGGTCACATCGTCGATGATAGTTCTGTCCTCATATGCGAAGCTGACATGATCAAGATGAATGTCGCGGTTTGAAGGATGAATTTCCTCACCGTTAATATCCATCTGCTCAACTTCCATAATCTCATTCACCATATCAACTCCTTTTCCAATGATTCTGATAAGAGCCGTGTATGTTCCTGCCAAATCAAGGGACTCAAAGATAATGAATGCACAAAGCATCATTGTGATGCAGTATGGAAGATTCATTGTTCCATTCAGATAAAAGGCGATTGATGCGCCTGCAATTACAACTCCTGCAAGCTTACAGATAAGCATCTGCACGCCTACCAAAGGAATGGCTGCAACCTCTGCCTTGATATCCGCCTTTGTTTTTCTTTCAATGGCTTTATTAAGCCTTGCGTTGTTCATGGCGATAATGTTGTAGTTTCTGATTTCTGCAATGCCCTGAATGAACTCAAGAATTACTCCAACCATGTCCTTATCTGATTCAATTTTCTCCGGGGCAACCTTCTCCACACTCTTGTTTGTAAACTGATTGAAGATAAAGAAAATCAGGATAACAGCAATACATATCAAGCCGATTCGCACGTCAAAAATAAACATG
>CAJOOB010000087.1 GCA_905236025.1 uncultured Lachnospiraceae bacterium | reverse complement strand
GGACTGTATGGCAAGTTTTCCAACTTGAAAAAGGCTGTTTTCAATTCCACACGGTATACCAATTGTCAGTATTTTCTTAATGACCTTCTTATCCGGACGTATCTTTAAGAAGTTTCTTACATATATCAGATTTTGTGGATTTCTCAAAAAGTATACCATTACGCCCGCAGAAAATATTCTCGAGGCAAGCGTCGCTAAAGCAGCACCTTTTACCCCCATCGAAAACCCATATATAAGAAGCGCATTTCCGGCCACATTTACCACATTGGATATTACAGATACTATCATTGGAAGTCTCGAATTTTCCTGTGCTCTGAATATTGACGCAGATGCATCAAAAATTCCAAGAAACGGATACGACAGCACGGTTATTAAAAAGTATATAAGTGCCGCTTCCATTACATTCGCTTCAATTGATCCAAATATTACCCGTAAAATCGGAGCCCTTAACCATAAAAAGATTAGCATTACGAATGTCGGAAGTATAAACATTATTAAAACAAGCTGTTTTGCCGCACTTATTGCACCTTCTCTGTTTTTGCTTCCAATGTACTGCGAACATACTATTGTACCGCCCGTCGCAAGTGCAGAAAGCGCCTGAACAAGTAATACGTTTATTGAATCTACCAAAGAGACCGCGGATATGGCTGCGCTTCCCACATTTGACACCATGATTGTATCGAATGTTCCCATAAGCTGCGTAAGCAACTGCTCAATCACCAAAGGAACCAGCAACTTCCACAAATCCTTCCCGGTAAACATATGCTTTTTTGTTATTGTTTCTTTCATTTTTGTCTCCAATTTTTGAGCCTTTCATATATTTTATAACTCATTTACAAAAAAGCAAGTGAAAACGTATTCTTTTTTCGCTATATTTTGGGTTTATGTTATTTTGTTATTATACGTTTAACGCGTAATACAACCCTTTCTTAGCCATAAGTTCTTCATGTGTTCCTTCCTCTGCAATTCCCTTATTGGCAATGTAGAGGATTCTGTCGGCATTTCTAATGGTTGAAAGTCTGTGCGCAACAATAAACGCTGTCTTATCCTTAATTATTACATCCAAGGCTTTCTTAATAAGGATTTCTGTTTCCGTATCAATTGAGCTTGTAGCCTCATCAAGTATTATTACCTTTGGATTCTTAAGAATGATTCTTGCAAAGCTTATAAGCTGCTTTTCTCCTGACGAAAGTCCGTCACCTCTTTCTTCAAGTACGTGATTGTATCCGTCAGTAAGTTTATCTATACACTTGTCAGCATATATTGCTTTTGCAGCCGCAATACACTCTTCATCCGTTGCATCCGGTCTTCCGTAACGGATATTTTCCATTACTGTTCCCTTAAATATGAACGGATCCTGCATAAGCACGCCAACTTCTTTTCTTAAAGAATCAAGCGTAAGGTCTTTTACATCATGGCCATCGACAGTAACATTTCCTTCTTCCACATCATAAAATCTGGTAAGCATGTTTATTACCGTTGTTTTTCCGGCACCGGTAGGTCCAACAAGTGCAATAGTCTCGCCAGGCTTTACGTGAAGGTCAAAATGTTCAAGAACATTTATATTTTCTTCGTATCCAAAAGTTACATCATTAAAATCTATTCTGCCTTCCGTATTTTTCAACTCTACGGATCCGTTTGTATCTTTAATGGTTACAGGATAATCAATTGTATCAAATACCTGCTCTAAGTTCGAACTTACCTGCGCAAGGTTCTGGATGATGGCCGCAATTTGCTGTAACGGACCGCTAAACTGGCTCATATACTGCGTAAACATAATTACAAGTCCTGCATTTATCACACTGCTGCCACCCAAAATCGCTGAAAGCGAAACAGCGTAGATGACTAATGTTCCAAGATTCCAGAATGTTTCAACTATTGGGCCGTTAAGCTCGTTTCTTAAAACAATTTTCCACCACTGACGCACGCTTGTCATGTGAACATCATAATTAATGGCCTCGTTTACATCCGCACGATTATAGTTTTTAATGATTTTTTCACCCATAATGGACTCCACAAGGAAAGCCGTTCTGTTTGAAATCTTTGCTCTATGCGCACCAAAGAGCTTTCTGACGCTTCGTCTTAAAAGTATTACGCAGGTCATCATTGGGATAACGGTACAAAATACAATAAGCGTAAGGGTTGGACTGTATATAAGCATAACAATTGTTACAATAATGAGCTTTATAATGTAAATAAAGAACATCATTACGTAGTTAGTAAAGAAGTTTGCCAAGCCGTTAATGTATTCCGTAACTCTTACAACTATCTTTCCGTTTGGTCTGTTATCAAAGTAATCAAACGGAAGCTCCTGGAGTTTGTAGAAAATCTCCTCACGTATTTCAGAGATAATCTTGTGTCCAAGACGTCCCATAAGTCTTGTCTGTATAAATGTTACCGCTATTTCCGCAAACGCAAGACACGCCATGGCGGAAATAAGGAGTGCAAGCTGTCTGTAGTCTTCGTTAACAACCGTCGTGTTAATAATGGTTTTAAGAAGTACCGGAGGTATAAGTGATACAACAGATGAAAGTATCAAAAGACATGATACAAATATCATTACCTTTAAATGTGGCAATACATAGTGAAGCGTTCTGGTAAGCTGCTTCATATCAATTTTTCTTGTTATTACTTCATCCTGAAAATAGGTATTTCGCTTTGCCATTTACTTCACCCCGCTTTCTTCAATTTTTTCAGCTAATGCATCAAAGTCAACAACTGTCTTTGACTGCGCCTGCTGGATGTTATATACTTCCGCAAACAATCCGTCTTTTGCCATGAGTTCGTCGAAAGTACCACGTTCTACGATTTTACCGTCCTGTAAGTAGATAATCTCATCACAGTCAACAACAGACGTAAGTCTGTGTGCGGTAATAATAAGTGTCTTCTCAGGGTATTTCTTTCTAATATCATTAAGCAGAGCTTTTTCTGTATTTACATCCAAAGCACTTGTGGAGTCATCAAGAATAAGTACCGGAGAATCTTTAAGCAAAGCTCTTGCAATTGATATTCTTTGCTTTTGTCCGCCGGAAACACCAAGACCTCTTTCTCCCACAATCGTTTGATACCCGTCAGGGAATTTCTTAATAAAGTTATCCGCCTGCGCTGTAACTGCTGCTTCATGAACTTTTACATCATTACAGTCGGGATCGGAGTAAGCAATGTTTGAATCAATCGTGTTCGAGAAAAGGAATACATCCTGGAAAACATATGAATACATGTTTCGAAGATTTGTAAGGCTGTATTCTTTAATATCGTGGCCATCGATAAGAATCTGACCATCCGTAATATCCTGTACGCGAACCAGGGATTTAAGAAATACACTCTTTCCTCCGCCCGTTGGTCCTACAATACCAAGTTTCTTTCCGTATGGAATGCTTACAGATACATTATCTAATACTCTTTGGCCTTCAATATCAAGGACTTCTCCCTTAACTTCAATATTTGGCTTTTTAGATGTAAGCTTACTTTCCTTATCATCCGGAACGGCTGATTTTGTATTCATAAAGTTGTACATTTTCTGACCTGCAACAAGCTGCTGCGTCATTTGGAAGAGAGTGTTGTTAATCTGCGTTATATGATTCATTATTTTAAGAACGTAACTGGCTGATGCCGAAATAAAACCAATAAGCATATGCCCTCTCATTACTAAAATCGCGCCGATTGCTATGGTTCCAATATATGCAACCTGCTTTATTACATTAAACAAAACATCAAACTTTGATGAAAGCCAAATCTGCTCAATATGTGCATCATAAAATTTCTTGTTGGATTTATCAAATTTTTCTTTTTCAAGTTCTTCATTTGTAAAAGATCGAACAATACGTACCGCCTCAATATTTTCAGTAACCGTAAGGTTCATATCCGAACTGCATTTACGGATTTCCTGAAAATTCTTTCTTGCAAGCTTTCTGAATCTTAAAAGCGCAGCTGCCAGGATTGGAGCAAGAACAATCGGAATAACGATAAATCTAATGTTCTCCGTTGAAAGAATAAGTACCGTGGTAACAAGAACAAATATACTGTCTGCAATGTTTGGAATCATTCTGCAGAACATTTCCTTAAACATGATTGTATCGCTGTTTATAATCTGTAAGAGTTCACCTGAGTTGTATTTTGCCAATGTGACAGAATCAAGTTCATTAAGCTTTTTATATGTTACAACTCTTAAGTCAGTCTCAAGGTTAAGCCCAAGATGCTGTAAATATACGTTTTTAAAGTACACCAGAACAATTCTGGTAAGCAAAAATGCCATAAAGAACAAAGAAATGTTTAAGAAGAGTTCAGAACTCTGTACTTCTCCGTATTTTCCGGTTAAGAGGAAGTGAAAAATTCCACCCGCATTCTCCGTTACCTCATTCGCCTGTATAATGTAATCAATAAACATTGCGGACAGGTAAGGAATGGCCAGATCACAGATAATTGCAATAAAACTTACAATCTGAATCATAATGGCACCGGGAATATTTCGTTTCCAATACTTTAGCCCAAATATAAATGTTTCCATGTTTAATCCTTTTCTTCAAAATAATTTTTTCTTTACAATGATTCTCCTTCAACAAAGGAATATCCCGTAATACAGTTTTCTATATTTTTTCCGCCTTCAATTTCTCGCAGGAGAATTCCAAAGGCCTTTCTCCCTATTTCCTTAATTCCACAATCAACAGATGCAAGTCTTGGTGAAATAAGATCAAGCATCTCAATGTTATCAAATCCCATAATCCCGACATCTCTTGGTGTCTCAATCCCCCGTTGTCGTAATACATCCATGGCACGAATGGCCAATTTATCATACGCACACAACACCGCAACACGCTCGTTTTTATCCTTTATGATTTCCACCATTTCATCCATCTGTTCAAGGCGGTATACAAGCGGCCCAAAAAGACGTTCATCTTTGATTCCTTCTTCATAACCCTTGTAACGTTCATGCATTGTGTAATTATTTAGGATTACCCTCTTGCCTTTACGTATAACTTCTGCATTAATTCCGGGCGGGGCAACGTTCTTTGGTATCTTATATCCCTCCAAGTAAAGAATCTTCGTATATCCCTTATTTACAAGAAAACTTACCGCGTTTCTCATAATCTGCCTGAAGTCGGCCCCAACATATACATATTTATCTGAAATTTTATTATAGATTGTAACAATGGGTACCTTTATTTTTTTTAGTTCATCATCATATTCTTTTCCGGCTCCGATTGGGAAAATAATAATTCCGTCAACACGCCTTCTTTCAAAATAACGCAGCCCATCCAATTCCTTATCCACATTTCCTCTCGTCAGGATAAGATTGATAAAATATCCATTTTCATATGCCACCTTTTCAATCTCTTCAATAAGAGAAGAAAAGAACTGATTGCAAATATCGCTGCAAACAACGCCAATCGTTTTAGTCTTACCCGTGGCCAACGAACTTGCAAGGTGGTTAGGTTCGTAATTCAATTCCTTTGCGATTGCCAGGACTTTTTCTTTTGTCCTTTCCGAAATTCCGCTTCTGTTATTTAAGGCACGGTCAACCGTCCCTTCAGAAACCCCGGCTTTTATGGCAATTTCTTTAATTGTAGCAGCCATTATTTATCCTTTCGTGGATACACGCATCATAAACATACTCTGCGCTTCATTTACCGTTACTTTCCTTGATAAATACGCCTTTTTTATTTTCGTGGGCGCACACGATATGTTGATAATATACACCACTTCTATTTTTTTGTAAAGGATTATTTCAAAAAAACTCTCCCTGCCCACCGGCAAAGAGAGTTTTTTGACTGGTTTATAAATATTTATTACGCATTTTCACTAAACCGATCTATATACGAAAGAATGTTCAGATCAACACTAAATGCATCATCTGAAAAGACCGCGGATTTAGCCAATGAACAAATATCTTCCTCCGTATATATTGAAGCATCAAGGGAAAAATAATAGTAACTGTATGATTCTGTATTTAAGAAGAACGCGTACCAATATGTTTTTTCCTCAGTATTTGTTTCGTCCAAATCTGCATCGTAAGTTTCGATATTTTTTGTTATATTTGCAATTACGACGAGCGGTTCTGACTCTGTCTCTAGCTGATAGTATGAATTTAGAACACTATAGTCGTATGGATAATAAAATTCAGTGACTATCCCATCTTTCTCATTATAAAGCGGAAACCATCCAAGGTTATAACCTCCAACCGTTTCGCCGTCTGAATTAACCAAAGACTGATAAAAAGTCGGAGACCAAGATACTCCGTCACCATAAATCACCCCATCAGGTAATTCATATTCAACCACAGAAAGAATCTTTTGTGCAAATTTTTTTGCGTATTCACTCAGATCCTCATTATATAATTCTGCTTCTCCAATATCAAACGCATCACTATCAACGTAATTCTCGTAATCTCTGATTACGTCAGCAACCATTTTAGCGGTTTCCGGAAAATTTGAAGCATATTCATCCCTACAGGTGAAATTTACGGTATGTGAACACTCTTTGGCATATTCAATAATCTTTTCGGGTGAAACACCATATTCATTATTACTTTCAAGATCAAATCCGTTGGCCGTAAGAAATGCGATTAATTCATCGTTAGACATTTCAAACACGTGTTTTTCAACATTTGACCTCGAATCAATGTTACTTATCATTTCTGATGTTGAGTTATCTTCAGTTGCACCTTCGAGATCCATACGAGCACAGGATGTCGTAATTAGAAAACACGCTACTACCAAACCTGACATAAACTTGCATTTTAGTTTCATAATCTCACCTCCTATGAATATATAAGTTTATACTTAATATAATATACGGTTCCTGTATATTCTTTTGTCCACGACGCATATATTCCTTCTTCAGTTGCATAATTACCCAAATATAAGCCTTCATTTATCCACCTTCCGTCCGTCAATGAAGTGTAATTATATTTTAATATTGCAGAACTACCAGGCTTATGCCTCCACACATTGTTACCGTATTCCCACATAAAATGGTAGTCATCCGTTATTTTCCTAAAAGCTATTACTTTATATCCACTTTGATATGATGGTCTTGTTGTACTTATGGTTATATTTGTATAACCCAGCTGTTGTAAATCATACTGAACCAATGAAGCAAATCTGGACGAACTCATAGTCGCCAATTCATTCGCTGTTATTGTTAACCCTATATATCTGCCCGGACTAAACCACTCATATACACTTCCCCCGTGCAATGCATATGAATAACAATTATAATTTTCACACGCAGAATTCAGAAAAACCTTCGTACTATATCGCAATAAATATTCATATTGCGATTGTGACAACATTGTGCTATTTAAAGAATATGTTAACAACGACGAGTCTACTGCCGTTTCCTCATATCCAATGTATTCCAAAACAGTTTCCCTTATTTTCAAAGCGAATTCTTGTGCTTCCTCATAATTATACCAGTTTGTTACTGTTGGATTTTCCACAACCTTTTTGGCTATTGTTGAGACAAAATCTGTCAAATATATGTAGTCTTTGTAAGTGTCAGGCACCTCCAAACCCGCATCCAACAGAATAGAGTAACAAGTTTCGTCATCAGCCTCTAACAGTTCTTTTGATTCACCGGCTTTTATTGTTTTTGACATCATAAAACCGACTACAACAGTAATAAAAATAATTATAATTTTTCTCCTTTTTTGTCAACTACATCTCTTTTATTTGTTCATCACGATTTAAATATATTTTTACCACAACTTTGTATTATTATTATATAGCCAATATAACAAAGCCGCAACTAGCTTGCAAATCTATTTCACATATTCTCAGAAAAATTGTGGTATAATTCTAAAAAGAGTATATATCAGGAGGAATATATGTATATTATTGTCGGACTTGGAAATCCCGGAATCCAATATGTAAACACCAGGCACAACATCGGATTTGACGCAATAGATGCGTTGGCATATAAATATGATATTAAAATCAATAATATGAAATTCAAAGCAGAAAGCGGTCAGGGAATAATTGAAGGGGAAAAGGTTCTGTTGGTTAAACCTCAGACTTTTATGAATAACAGCGGAGAAGCAGTACGTGACGTTATTAAATTTTACAAAGCCGATCCCGAAAAAGACCTTTTAGTTATCTTTGACGACATCAGTTTAGATCCGGGTAGTATAAGAATCAGGCCAAAAGGCAGTGCCGGTGGACATAACGGAATAAAAAGCATTATTGCAAACCTTGGAAGCGAGAATTTTGCAAGAATAAAAATAGGTGTCGGAAGTAAGATTCCGGGACAGGATCTTGCAAATCACGTACTTGGCAGATTTAGCGACTCAGATCGCTTAAAGGTTGATGACGCTGTAATGAAGGCTGTGGAAGCCACATCAGTCATACTTACGGAAGGCATTTCAAAAGCACAAAATTTATTCAATTAAAAAAGAGGCAATCTTAACGATTGCCTCTTTTATATATTTACGCAAGATTTGGATTTGAATTCTTAAGAATTACATCGTGGCTTCCGCCTTCAACGATAGATGTTGATGATACAACGGTAAGACGTGCTTTTTCTTGTAATTCCGGTATAGAAAGAGCTCCGCAGTTGCACATGGTTGATTTAACTTTATATAATGTGCTCTGAACACCCTCTGCAAGAGGTCCGGCATATGGAACATAACTATCCACGCCTTCCTCAAAACTCAACTTCTTTGCGCCACCAAGGTCATATCTCTGCCAGTTTCTTGCACGGTTACTGCCTTCGCCCCAATATTCCTTTACATATGTTCCGTTTATACGTACTTTATTTGTAGGACTTTCATCAAATCTGGCAAAATATCTTCCAAGCATTACAAAATCCGCTCCCATCGCAAGCGCAAGTGTTATGTGATAATCATGTACAATTCCGCCATCTGATGCAACCGGAACATAAATGCCTGTTTCTTTATAATACTCATCTCTTGCTTTAGCAACCTCGATTACAGCTGTTGCCTGACCACGTCCAATACCCTTCGTTTCACGGGTAATACAAATTGAACCGCCGCCAATACCAATCTTAACAAAGTCTGCTCCGGCTTTGGCAAGGAACAGAAAACCTTCTCTGTCAACAACATTACCTGCTCCGACTTTTACCTTATCACCATAATTTTCTCTAATCCATGCAATCGTCTTACTTTGCCACTCACTGAAACCTTCAGATGAGTCAATACACAGAACATCTGCCCCCGCCTCAATCAGAGCCGGAACTCTCTCTGCGTAATCACGCGTATTAATACCAGCGCCAACAACGTAACTCTTATTTGCGTCAAGAAGTTCGTTTACATTCTCCTTATGGCTGTCATAGTCTTTACGGAAAACGATGTATTGAAGTCTTCCTTCTTTATCAATAAGAGGAAGAGTATTGATCTTATTATCCCAAATAATGTCGTTACAATCATGTAAGCTCGTGTCTGCTGAAGCAGTGATAAGCTTTTCGATTGGTGTCATAAATTCAGTAACTTTAAGGTCCAACGACATACGTGAAAGCCTGTAATCTCTTGATGCTACTATACCAAGTAATTTACCGTGTGAAGAACCATCATCCGTAATTGCAACAGTTGAATGCCCCGTAGTCTCTTTAAGATCCAGCACATCTTGTAAAGTGGCTGATGGAGGAAGATTTGAATCACTGGTTACAAAGCCCTTTTTGTATGCTTTGACTCTTCTGATCATATCTGCTTCATCTTCTATACTCTGTGAGCCGTATATAAATGATACACCACCCTGTTTTGCAAGAGCTACCGCAAGTTTTTCGCCTGATACAGACTGCATAATTGCGGAAATCATTGGGATATTCAATGTAAGCGGACATTCTTCCTGTCCCTTACGATACTTTACAAGAGGTGTCTTTAAGCTTACCGCTGTAGGAACACACTCCGATGATGAATAACCCGGTACCAAAAGGTACTCACCAAAAGTTCTTGATGGTTCATCAAAATAATACGCCATTTCAATTATCTCCTTTAACCAAATATAATGTTGACATTTATAGGATATTTCATAAGATAATAACTCAAACTTCAAATAATATCAAGTGAAATTTTTGTGAATATCCGGTTTCTTTATTCTATCCATTTATACATGAAAGAGGGGCAAAACGCCCCTCAATACATCAAATTGTTATTCTTCTACTTTTTCTATTTTTCCGTTGTTTACCTGATATATTTCATCTGCAAGCATTTTTATATCGTCAGCATTATGAGTTGCAAGAAGAATCATCGCCCCTCTGTCTCGTTCCTCCATTAAGATCTGTCGAACATCATCAACACCGTCAAAATCTAACGCATTTGTAGGTTCATCCAAAAGAATAAGATCCGGTTTTTCCATTATTGCTTGAGCAACCATAAGCCTCTGTTTCATTCCTAATGAAAACTTCTTAAACGGCTTTTTATCATCCGGATCAAGTCCCACTCTCTTTATCACCTGAACAATCTCATCTTTGCCAATAAAGTGATTAATGTCTGCCAAGAGTTTAAGATTCTCATACGCTGATAAATCCGGATACAATCCCGCATTTTCCAAAATCATTCCAAGCTTTGGTATTATTTTAATATCTTTACCTAAAATCTTCCCGTCCCATATTATTTCACCTGATGTTGGTTTAACAAGGCCGGAAACTAATCTGAAAAGAGTTGTTTTTCCTGATCCGTTTCTCCCGACAAACACATATACCTTACCGCTTTTTAAATTTAAATTTACGTCTTCGAGTATGATTTTTTTATCTAATTTTTTACTTATATTCTTTATTGTAAGATCCATGTTTCCTCCGTATTATCACCTTAAAGCCTATTCTTCATCAGAATGTATTTTTCTTACAGCCATTATTAAAGAAATAATGAAAAGAAGCGCTGCTACACATCCCCATGCAATTACGTTGATTTCTTTCGAATCAAATATTCTCAAATCGGTATAATTAAGCAGCCGAACCTGAGCATCATCCCGAACTATACGAACATACTCAAGTACATACAGTATAATATATATTGGGAAGAAAGTTAAAACCTTATACTTAAAGAACGGCAACGTGGTTAACGAAAAATTAAATACTGCAAATACGGCAGCAAGCAAACCGATTAATAACGAATACATTAATGAATATAATACTCTGCTTTTTACAAAAAGGTCAAACGCAAAAAATGTATACTCTGTATCAAGTAAATCAAAATATGTCGCGTATCCTACATTTCCGTTTGCTTTTACACCAAAAGCTATTATTTCCATCAACATTTCCAGTATAAAGGGTACGGAAAATATCAAAAAAGTTGATACAAACACCGCCGCAAACATAGAGACAATATATTTAACTTTCGAAGACCTTATTTTTACTGCAACACCGGCTCTTGTCTCCCTATCGGTAAGATACAACGTAGAAGTCGGCAAAACAACAAGTATTGGAAAGAGCACTATAAAATAAGCCCCAAAATACGAATTAGCCGAAAGAAGGGACATATTGGTAACTCCATAAATCGCCTCAATGTAGTGCGCAGAATATGCATCAGATAAGTTTTTGATAAAATTAATAAATATTAAGCCAAATATAAACACTAAAGCTATTAATGTTTTCCTATCTCTCCATATCCTTTTTATATATAAATTAAATAATTGCATTTTCATCCATCCTTATTATATTAATTTTCAATAGAAAACCGTTCGAAAAGATATTCCTTTATGTCTTTAATCATCTCATTTTCCGATTCTTCCATCAGAAAATATTCATTGTCACTGACTTCGTCATATAATACATAAAGAGTATCTATCTCAGTATCTTTGTCAATGAGTTCCGTCACACTGTTTTCCTGTTCAAAATATCCATATATATGAGAAAAAATATAACCCGCATCAACATATATATTTTCAGAATGCAAAAGTTTATGATCCAAAAAAACCAGATACTTCTGTCCCGTTTGCATAGCATTTGTAAAACCTATATTAAAAGATATATAATAATCCGATGGAATCATCTTTTCTTCGGTACCGATATTCGGAAAGGACATGGAATATACTTTTCCAATTTCTATTTCGTCCCCTTCAGACAACCCTTCTCCCTTAAAAACGGATACAACTCTACACTTTTGAGTTGCGCAACCATAATAGGTATGCATCCCTTCAACACACTCTACAGCTAAAATATATGATGATTCATCAATAATACTCTCTTTTAACAAGTTAATCTGGCGTTCCAAAAGCTCTGAAG
>CAJOOB010000086.1 GCA_905236025.1 uncultured Lachnospiraceae bacterium | reverse complement strand
TACAAAGCGGCTTACATCAGAAATATCCGCATAAAAACCTGATAAATAAGACGGATTAAAATTATAAATCTCTCTTGCGTTAAAAGGCGCGATTTCTGCACTTATATCATCATTAAAAGAAGATGAGGCGTCATACGAAATACCGTCATAATTGGACTCAACATTAAAGGTAACATCATAAAACTCAGTAATATCATAATTTCCTTTTCTGTATTCCTTCTCACCCTTAATAACTCCGTTACCCTTAATCATAATGTCATACACCCAATAAGGTGTATAAATAGGGCGGAATCTGTCAATGAATTTTGGATCTTTAAAAGCCTGCGGTGTAAAAGGCACCTTTTCAACATACTTTTTAAAGGCATTTTTACAACCCTCTTTATCAATTTTAAAAGGAATAATAAGTTCCGGGGCTTTAAGTCCGCCAATCCTTGAATCAAGAAGGCTCATAGAACCGCAGAAACTGCAAAACTGAGTTGCTTCAAGGTCTGTAGCAAACATTTCACCACCGCACTGAGGACAGGTAAAAATCTTAACCGAAAGCTCTTTACCCGCTTTAGACTTAATTTTTACCGATTCCTGATTTGTATCATCCGCTTCATTACTCTTTTTTTCATCGGGTTCAAACTCTGAACCACAAAAATCACAGATAAGCATTTGCTTTGAAATATCAAAGCGAAGCTCTCCACCACAATTCTTACATTTCATAAACCATCCACTCCAAAAAAACTAAGAAATCTGCTGTCTCATAAAGAACTCATCAATAGTGTTGATAAGTTCTGAAGGAGGAAGTGTTTTAAGCAAATATTTCTCCGGCTTAAATTTAACCACTTCCATAACGCTTTGTCTGTCCTGCTTTGCAGTCAAAAACATAACAGGAATATTTGCTGTTTCGTTATCACTTCTAATCATTTCCAAAACCTTCGCTCCGGAAATTACAGGCATCTCATAATCAAGCAAAATCAAATCAACCTTATGCCTTGCAAGCAAAGAAATTCCGCTCATACCGGAATCCGCCATAAATACCTGGTATTTGGCCGATAGCCACTCTTTTAAAGTGTTTAACATTGTAGTATCATCATCAATAACAAGAATCCTCTTTTTATGATCAATCAAAGATTCTCTGTTTAAATCATGATCAAGCTTTTCAGCCATTTCTTTAACATTGATAGGACGAAGGAAAGACTCCGTCAAAACCTTTTCAGGAACTGCCTTTCTTGCATAATCAAGTTCTTCAAGCGTACCGACAAGATACATCAAATGGCTGTCAAAAGAAGACTGAACCTTATCCTTAAGATAAACCATTGTCTCAAAATATTCAGAATTATCCACTGCTCCATCAAGATAAAGCATGATAATTGTAGGGATTTCATCTAATCTGCTGATACTTGTAACTTCAGGTTTCATAACCTTTATCTGATATTCCATTTTTTCAATGTTGTTAATAATTGCATTAACCATAAAACTCTGGTTGCAACATACAAAAAGAATATTCTTTTCCATATATGCTCCTTTATTTTTTAACTAAAAGAAATAACCTTTATTTTAAAGTATCAATAATACCTTCCCTGTTAACGCGTTTAAGCATTTCTTTTATTTTTTCATACTTATCTTTTTGATTGTCAGGGATTTTATATATCTCTAATTGAGTAACAACTTCCCTTGCACTGTCAAAATCATCTGCTGTAACAAGTTCCAATATGGCATTATAAGCATCTTTTAAATCAGATTCACTAATCTCTTCTAAGTTTTCTGTATTATCTTCTCTTTTAATAACACTTAAAAGTTTATCATAAAATTCTCTGTATTTCACTAAAAGTATAGGTGTATTTTCTTTAATTTCGTAAATTTTCCCTAAATAACCGCACTCTTCAAGATACATTGCCATACCTGATAATTCCATTGCTCCAATAAGTCTTGCGGAACTCTTTAGCGCATGTACAAAAATAGTATAATTTTTAATGTCGGATTCCTTTTCATACTTTTCAATAAGCTCCGACTTTTCCTTGATATTATCAACAAAACTTGTTACCACGTCATACAAAACAGTTTCATTACCGCAGTTAATAAGAGCCTCTTTATAATCAATACCATCAATTTGCTTAAACTGTGTTATAAAATCATTTTCAGACACGTTAGAATCACTTACGCCATCCGCAAGGGAATTATCAAAATCCTTTGGTAAAAGGATCTTATCATCAGGAATATATTTTATAAGCAAATCCTCTAATTTTTCAGTCTGTATAGGCTTAGTAAGATAATCATTAAAACCCGCAGCAATATAAATTTCTCTTGCACCCGAAACCGCATTTGCCGTTAGTGCAATAACAGGAGTGTCACCATTTTTGTTGTTTTCAAGCTTTTTAAACTTTGCAAGCGTTTCCATACCGTCCATATTTGGCATACGGTGATCTAAGAAAATACAGTCGTATTTATTAATTAAAACCTTATCTAACATCTCAAATCCACTTTCGCAGGTATCAATATTTACCAAAGTGTTTTTAAGTAATCCCTTAATAACCGTAAGATTCATTACGGTATCATCAACAACCAAAATATTTGCATTCGGTGCTCTGAAGTTTTCCTTATATCTGTTCATGTTCCTTACAGATTCTTCGTATCTTTCGATAAAGTTACCGATTGGCTTATAATCAACAACTTTTTGCTTAACCTTAAAATAAAAATCAGAACCTTTTCCGTATTCACTTTCGACATTTAATTCCGAATCCATCATTGACAGAAGCTTTTTGGTAATACTCATACCAAGTCCTGTACCTTCAATGGTTCTGTTTCTTTCCTCATCAATTCTTTCAAAAGGTTTAAATAACTTTTCCTTTTCTTCAGGCTTAATGCCAATGCCGGTATCAACAATGTGTACGGTAAGAATAATATAATCATCTTCTGTATTTTCATAAGTCATATTAAAACTTACAGAACCTTTTTCGGTGTATTTAACGGCGTTATTTAAAATATTTAAAATAACCTGCTTAATTCTAATTTCATCACCGAATAAAACATTAGGAATATTTTTATCAACGTTTACATTTAGTAAAAGACCTTTTTTAAGCGCCTTATCACTGATTGTATTAACAAGATTATTAATAACGCTGCTTAAATCATACTCAACATTGATAATTTCAAACTTACCCGCTTCAATCCTGGAAAAATCAAGCACATCGTTAATTAAGGCAAGAAGCGAATTACCTGAAACCTGAATCTGAGCGGCGTATTTTAAAATCTCTTTCTCATTTGTCTCCCTTAAAATCATTTCGTCCATACCCAAAATGGCATTAAGAGGTGTTCTTATTTCATGAGACATGGAAGATAAGAAATTCGACTTTGCCTCATTTGCTCTGTTTGCAATTTCAATTTCATTTTGCAGTTTCTGCTCTTTTTCAATGAAGTCAATATAATTTGTGACCTCACTTACCATTGAGCAAATAGCACGATATAAATCCTCAATATCATCCTGTGTCTTAATATCCAGAGCATAAATCTTTTCAGCGTATTTCTTTCTTTCATCTTTTGAATTCTTGGTAAATCTCTGCATACCTCTTGATAATTTGCTTATTGGTACAGCAATTCTTTTGATTGCGTATCTGTTACAGATAAGTCCAAGAGGAAAAGCGATGCAGGAAAGCATTATAATAACCTTAATATCATATATGATTCCGTTTAAACTAAAATTAAAATAAACCGTGTGACTGTATGATGAAGTGCCTGTTGAATCAGAAGATGTCGTTGTTTCTGCTGACACGATTGTGTCCGTTTCAGTTACGATTGTTGTTTCTGTTTCTGAATCGGATGTCGGACGAAAAGGCGCAGCTTCAGTTTCCGAATCATCATCACCGCTTGAATATACTCTTTCACTGCTTGAATTATATAATTCAACCGTCAAAGCACTTCCAATTGTTGATAAAAGAATATTTGAAAAAATTATTGCACAAATACCCACAACGCTCGTAACAACAAAGACAATTGCTGAAATTCTGTTTACAAGTCTTCCGGAAAATGCGTGTTCAAATTCATCCTTTTCCGCAAAAAGACTCAACCTCCTGCTTGAATACCTATCAAGAAAGTCCACAACTTTTTTAGGAGTGCGCTTTTCAATAAGTCTTGCAACAACCGGTATTAACACAGACTGAGATAATGCCATTGCAAACACTTCAATAAAACCTTTTGCAACGCCGTAACTCGAAAAATGATTCTCCAAAAATCCGTACAGTAAAAGATATGCACAAAAACTATATGTAAAATACGTTAAAAAAGCCAAAACAGGCTTAATTCTTACAGTCAGATATCCTCTTTTTTCAGCCGCATCTGTTATTAAAATGATTCCCAAATATCCCGAACAAAGATATGCAGATTCAGGATTAACAATCACCATTACCAAAAAGACAATCAAAAATGCATAACTTGCATAAATTGAGCCAAAGTAAAGCGTCACAACCGCGAATATAATTCCGCTTAAAGTCGAAAAAAAACAAAGCAAAATGCCGTCAGAATAATCTTCGACGTCAATCCTAAGCTGAAAGACAAGTGAACTGACAAGCAAAATTGCCGCTAAAAGCACAACATTAATCTTAACAAACAAATCAATTCTTCTTGATTTATTCATATGAACAACAGAATCATAAATCTTCTTCTTTTGTTCTCTGTGCCTGTTTTTCTTTATTTGTTTGAGTTCTTCCTTATCAGAAATATAAAAGTTACCGTTTTTTGCAGCCTCTTCCATTGAAACAAGCTTTTTATCAAATTCCTCAGAAGGCTTTATAATATTTTTTTCTAACTTCTCTTTAGTAGTCTTTTTCATTAAATTCTCCTACATAAAAGTTCATTAATTGCTAAAAAGAAACCTTATTTAAATCACATATATATTAATTGTATTTTAATATTTAATGCCCTTAAATTCAAGCATTTCACAAAATATACAACATATAAACACCGCAAGGACAAAACAAAAAAACGGCACCTCAAAATGAAGTGCCGTTATTTCTTATTAATCTATGCTTCGTATGTATCAATAATATCAAGAGAATGGCTCTTATTCATTGAATTACAAATTTCAACAAACTTATCCAAAGGAACGTTGTTCATCTGCTTATTACCGCGAACATTTACAGAAACCGTCTTATTTGCAACTTCATTGTCACCGATGATAACAACATATGGCTCCTTGTAGTTCTTAAACTTCTTAATCTTTTCTTTCATGTTTGCATCAGAATAATCTGCTTCAACCCTGATACCGTTATTCAAAAGAACTTCTTCAATTTCCCTGGCATACTCATTATGCTCGGTTCTGATTGGAACAAGTGCAACCTGATATGGTGAAAGCCAGAATGGGAAAGCACCCTTGAAGTTTTCAATAATAATTCCTATAAATCTTTCCAAAGAACCGTAAATAGCTCTGTGAATAACTACAGGCATCTTCTGGCTGCCATCCTGTGCCTGATAAGTAAGGCCAAAGTTGTGAGGAAGCTGGAAATCAAGCTGAACGGTACCGCACTGCCATTCTCTTCCAAGAGCATCCTTAATCTGAAGTTCAATC
>CAJOOB010000085.1 GCA_905236025.1 uncultured Lachnospiraceae bacterium | reverse complement strand
TTGTTCATTTCAACCGCATATTCAAGCGGAAGTTCCTTGGATACATTGTCTGCAAAGCCACTTACAATTAACGCCCTTGCATCCTCTTCGGACATGCCCCTTGACATAAGATAAAAAATCGCATCATCATCAATCTTTCCAATCTTTGCTTCATGTCCAATATCTGCATCCTGCGTGCATACCTCAATTGAAGGCACCGTATCTGAACGGGAAATACTGTCCAACATAAGTGATGCACATGAAACGGAGGATTTTGCCTCCTTTGCTCCTTTTTGAACAACAACAGCACTTCTGAAAGTTGAACATCCTCCACTCTTGGAAATAGATTTTGCATTAACAAAAGATTTTGTTCTTTCTCCCTGATGAATAACTTTCATTCCCGTATCAAGTTCCTGACCTTCACCGGCAAATGTTATACCCGTGTAATCCATTCTTGAGTCATTACCTTTGAGAATGGTCATTGGATAAAGATATGAAGTATGAGAACCGAATGAACCGGAAACCCACTCCATTACGCCGCCTTCCTCAATCCTTGCTCTCTTTGTATTAAGGTTATACATATTTTTTGACCAGTTCTCAATGGTTGAATATCTGAGTTTTGCATTTTTACCCACAAACAATTCAACGCAGCCTGCGTGAAGGTTTGCAACGCTGTATTTTGGTGCGGAACATCCTTCAATAAAGTGAAGGTACGCTTCATCATCAACAATTATCAGGGTGTGCTCAAACTGACCGGCGCCCGGCGAATTAAGTCTGAAATATGATTGCAAAGGAATTTCAACGGAAACACCCTTTGGAACATACACAAATGAACCGCCTGACCATACTGCACCGTGAAGGGCTGCAAACTTATGATCGGATGGTGGAACAAGTTTCATGAAATGCTTTTCAATCATGCCTGCATAAGGGCCTTTCATTGCGCTCTCAAGGTCTGAGTAAATAACACCCTTAGCCGCAACATCTTCCTTTACATTATGATAAACAAGCTCTGAATCATATTGGGCTCCAACACCGGCAAGTGATTCTCTTTCAGCCTGCGGAATGCCAAGCTTTTCAAATGTATTTTTTATATCTTCGGGAACTTCAGACCACTTTGCGCCCATCTTTGTCTTTGGACGTACATATGTGGCAATTTGGTCCATATTAAGGCCCTCAATGGAATATCCCCAATCAGGCAAACCGATTTTATTATAAATATCCAAAGATTTAAGTCTGAAATCACGCATCCACTGCGGATCATCCTTTTCTTCGGAAATCTTTAAAACAATATCTTTTGTAAGACCGGCTTCTAATCTGTATGTGTTTTCCGCTGTTTCTTCATTGCGGAAATCATACATGTTACGATCCACGTCTTCTACGTATGTTTTTTCCTTCATTACTACTGCCTTTCCAAAAGACTCAGATTCTTACTCTGTGTATTTCTCAAATCCGTTTTCGTTAATTTCATCTACAAGGGAAGCATCACCGTCTTCAACGATTGTACCATTTACCAAAACGTGAGTGTGATCTACCTTAAGCGCTTCTAAAATCCTTGTACTGTGTGTGATAATGAGAAGTGCGCCCTTCTTTGACTTTTGAAATTCTTCAACGCCCTTTGATACAATACGTACTGCATCAACATCAAGGCCTGAGTCTGTCTCATCCAAAATCGCAAGCTTTGGATTAAGCATAAGAAGCTGCAAAATCTCAGCCTTCTTCTTTTCACCGCCTGAAAATCCCACATTCAAATCTCTGTCAAGATATTCTTCATCCATTTGTAAGACTTTCATTTTTTCAAGAAGTTCTTTTCTGAAATCCCAGAGTCTTATACGCTTGCCGCTACGCTGTTCGAGTGCATTTCTTATAAAGTTTGACAAAGTAACACCCGGAACTTCCACAGGGTTTTGAAAAGAAAGGAAAAGGCCGTCCTTTGCTCGTTCCGCAACGGTTTCATCTGCAATTTCCTTTCCCACAAACACAGCGCTTCCACCGGTAATTTCATATTTAGGATTACCCATAAGCGCATATCCAAGAGTTGACTTACCTGCGCCGTTTGGTCCCATAAGCACGTGAGTCTCACCCTCTTTAATATCAAGATTGATACCATGTAAAATCTCTTTATCTTCTACATTTACCGAAAGGTCTCTTATCTGTAATATTGTTTCAGACATATTGTTCTCCTTTTATAAAACTAATACAAAAAATATTTAAACTAACTCATCCAAGTCCGCTATTTTTCATACTTTTCTTTAATTCCTACCATTTTAGTAGGCTTTGAATTCTGATTATATACCATTTTACTTTTTATTGCAATAATGTTAGTTTAGACTAACCGCCCTGCAAATGAAAAACGACAGGCCCCTGCCTGCCGACTCTCATATTTTGTCAAGGCAAAAAAACACCTTATCAAGTATATTTTTCATACTTAATAAGGTGTTACTAAATCTGTCAATTCTCTTTAACAGCACCCGGGTCCCATCCCGCAATATCCCACTGTTCAAAATCATATGTAAGCTTCTTGCCGTACGCTTTTTCATACGCCTCAACTTTTTGAGCATAATCCTTTTTAGCCATTTCTATGCTGTTTTCTCTGGCATTTTTATCCGGGTCCGGATAAATAGGGTCAAGAACGTGTAATACATACTGTGTTTCATGGAAATTATCGGCTTCAAGTTTTGGAAGTTCCCTTATTTCCACGAAGCATGATATTACCGGCACCTTATGATTGGCTGCAAAGAAATACGGTCCACGCTTTGGCGGGCGAGGCTTTCTGTAATTAAACCACATTTCCTGTTCGGGATAAATTAACACGTATCTCTTCTTTTTAAGGGCTTTTCCAAGCAATTTATCAAAATACTTCTTTGTATATTCCACATCAGGACTTATTGGAATGGAATCCACATTATTCATAAAGAATCCAAAAAGGCCTGTCATTCCAAGGTTTGTATCCTGTAATACAATAAAGACTCTGCCTTTTTTTACTTTTTGTCCAAGATAACGGATTACCGAGTTTTCATCAGGATTAAAATGATTACTTGTAATAATGGCTCCGCCCTTTATGTCCTTTATTTTTTCAAGTCCTTCTATCAACGTGTTCTGATTTCTCTTGGCCGTATATAAATCATATACTCTGAGTGCCGCAAAATTTCTGAATTTAAAGCTAAGGCTTTTTCTTGAACGTAAAAATTTTCTAAGCACTTTCTTTCGTTTTTTGGCATCAAAAACAGGATCGCCAACCTCAACTTTGTCGTTAAAGCGGCCATCGGCAAGAGCCTTCTTAATATTTTCAATAACTTCTTCTCTGTTTGGTGTTATCATACAGATCCTTTCTGTAAGTCACTGCCTAAATTCTGCGGGTATCAGAGCCTTAGCTCAAGTCCGCTGTCAAATACAGACTTAAACGTAACCTCGTTTTCATTTTGGATGCGCACCGCCGTCTTAACCATTGCCATTGCTATTCTGTCATTTTCTTCTATCTGTTCAGGTGTAAGGCTGTCCTTCGTTGCAAGAATCTGCTTATAATATGGTGACATCTTCGCATATTCCCAAAAATATTCTTCGTACATTATACCACTCTTTAACCATGGTTTCGTAAAAAGATTGTAATGTATGAGTTTTGGGTTTTTTACCGCCTTTGCCAGATCTTCTTTCGGCATGGCATCCCATTCTTCGCCAATAAATTTTACTTTGCCGTAACACATGGAATTAAGGTAATCCTGATCCGGCGCAACCGTGTCAAAATGGTATTTCGTAAGGAGTTCAATAAACCTTTCGTCGACCTTTACTTCACGAAGTTTCTTTAAATCCATTAATAACACGCCGGAATTGAAGTATTCCCACTGATTATCAACAACCGTATGGTGAATGTAATCCATAAAAGGCGGCACATCATGTATGGAGTAATCAATACATGCACCGATGAGATTTCCTTCAAGATCTGTGTTGTAAAGTTCGGAGATGTCGCCCGGAACCGTAATATCGCTGTCAATGTATATTCCCTTATCGTATTCCGGAAACATTACAGGAATAAGAATTCTAAAGTATATTGTAAGCGTAAAAAACTCGTTGCAAAGCCTGTTTGCTGTTCTGTCTGTAATCTCTTTAAGTTTTCCCTCCATTGAGACAAAACGAAACTTAAAATTTTCTGTCTCTAATGTCTTTAATTTTTCTACATTTGAATCGCTCAAATCATCACTCATGACTACAATTTCGTAATCATAATTTTTTGATGCGTTCGATACAAGTGACGTTACCGCAACCGAAAGATACGGTGCATAATTATCATCCACTGAAAAGAATATTGGTATTAATTGTCTTGACATTTTTCCCTCCGGCAATCAATTGCCTTTTATTTTTAAATATTCATTAAGAAGTTCATCATATTCATGTAATTTAAGGACCGAATGCACTCTTTCCACATCCCACGGTTTCACCGTTACAGCATGAAAATACGGGAAAAGTCTGAAACTCGTTGTAAAATGCTGCATTACCGTATCCTTATGAAGTCTTCTTTGATCATTATATTTTCTGTGAGCAAACCCTTTATATTTACATAGTTTGTTTAGCGCTGACTGGTCAGGCATGAACATTTCTTTGTTTGCACACATTTCTCTGCTATTTTTAAAAAGTCCCGTTTCTTTGATTTTTCTCATATTCAAAAGAAGGACTCCTGAATTTACGTAATCTCTTTTATAAAATTTTTTTCTGAAAAACCAACTTCCGTAATAATCCAAAACACCAATAAATTCGTATTTTGTAACATCCGTTTCATAAAACTCTTTAATATCTTTTCTACAAATAACATCTGTATCAAGATAAAGAATTTTGTCAGGTATCTCCGTTATCCTGTCAGCATACAGCCGTAACATACAAAAGGGAGTAAACCTGGTTTTCATATTTACTCCGGGCGTGTTTTCTTTGAAATACTCACCCACATCATATACTTTCACAAAGCCACCCTGTTTATGGTTTTCATTTATGTATTCTTCCACAAACCGCGCGGCCTCCGCGCTTAAAGGTTCATAATGTTTGCCATTATAATCAAGTGTCATTGTTAGTACATATATATTCAGTTTTTCTGTTGTATTTTTGCAAAGCGACATTACCGAAATAAGGAGTCCGTTTTCCATATTTTTATCGCCACAATACATAATGTTCATACTTTTATCCGTTTAACCCTTGTAAATTCCCACTTATTCATTTGTAATCTGTTTTGTGCAGACATATTTTATATACTCGCAATTGCTGTTTTTTGCCCTCATCCTTAATGTCTCCAAAACTGTTTCCCTCAAATTCTCCCTTTGTTCTTTTGGGGACTTTGTTGTATCAGGATAAAAAGGACCGTCAATATACGAAACAAGCCTTGGCCTCTTTATAAAACGTCTTTTTTGGTAAGTGTTTGTCATTACATATACCGGGGCGTTAAGCGAAACAGGATAATGAAACGACGAAGCATTAAACTCCCTGATTCCGGTATAATACGGCCATACGTGTGCCTCCGGATAAATAACCACAGGATGTTTCTTTTGGATTTTTCGCTCCACGTCTTTATTAAAATCTTTCATCATTGCAAGATTTTGGGGAATAGGGATGGCTCCAAGTGCCGGAAGTATTTTCCCAATTACGGGAATCCCATAATTTGCCGGACTGACAAGCACGTAAATCCTTCTTCCAAGAAGGGTCCATGCGGGAATAAATGCATCACCAATCATCTGAGTATGATTCCCATATACAAAAATCCCTCTGTGCCTTTCTTTTTTATACTTTTCCTTGCCGTAAACCCTAAACCCAAGATAAAAATTTGCATAAAAGAATGTATATATAATTGCCAGCCCATATACAAGCACTCCTGCAAGCTCTTTCCAAAATGATTTTCTTTCGTAATCATAATCTTTGGGCAAAACATATTCCTGATTTGCGCTTGTTATTACGTCATCAGTGTATTCAGTGTAAAAAAACACCTTTTCTTCCACCATTCCACCTCTTTTTGTAAAAGCAATCCCTGTTTAAACAACACGGCACATTATACTTTATTTGAATAAAATTAGCAAGATTATAAAAAGACATTTGAAACACGTGAGGTCATCTCACATGTCCAAATGTCTTTTTAAGGATAACATATTAATATCTTAAAACAATTTCACCGGTTTGTGCATCAATAAGATCATACCTCGAGGCCTCGATATCTCCTCCGTAATATCTCAGGATCCAATAAGGGCGTATACACTTTTGCACCGTTCCATCCTCATTTTCAATAACATCTCCGGAATATATAAGTTCAATATTATATATTGTTATATCGTGCAATATAAATTTATTTTTCCATTCTTCGTAAAACTTAGCAATAACTTCTTTTACATCTACAACCTGTACACCGGATTCCAACACTCCCGTAACATCAAAAGTCTTTTGATATTCAAATTCCTCCAGATTCCCTTCACTGTCCACATAAATATCAGCAGAATTTTCAAGCAGCAAAAAAGGCGCATCTCCACCCAAAACGTAAAAATGTCTTGATGATATTGTCAATACGGGAAGCCCGTTAATTCCATATGTGTATCTTGCAACATAACACTCCTCATCTTCATCCTCAAGTAATCCATATTTCCAGGCTCCGCTATACCACTCTCTGTCTGTATGTAAATATCTTACAAGGTCATATTCACTCATATCAAATGACTGATCCAATATTTCTCGAGCTTCTTCTATGGCATCCATCGCTATGCTCATTTTATCTTCGCTCGTCCAATAAGGATATCTGACCGAAATAAACTCCATTCCTCCCTGCAACATTGGATTACTCAACGTAAAACTGGCGTGATAGTCTGAAATAATTGCATTACAAATGATATATTCTTTGCTTTCGTTCAACTCTTCTGCGGTAATTACATTAGTCTCTCCGTATTTTTCGTTTAACAGTTCATAAAAATCAGAAGAAACAATATCTTCGGCCTTGTCTATGGAGTAGATGTCAAAAGTCACATCTTCATATAATGAATTATCCGTTATATCAGCATCTACGGTTATTTGATCGGTAAGATTCAGCATTACATGTGTACCCTCAATGTCCAGACTATTTATAATATCTTCCACCGAAGTAATGCTTTCCAAATCATCCGTGCTCCCTGTAACATTTTCAATCTCAGCCTCATAACACGCGGTAAGCAACAACGCCATAAAAGCCAGTACCACAAACAATCCCGTTAATCCTTTATTGTTCATTTTCTACTAATCTCCCTTTGTCTAACTCTACTGTTTTTTCGCACAGATAATTAATATCCTCAGCGTTGTGACTTGCAATAATAATGGTACTTCCGTCGCTTTTAAGTTTCATCATAAGTTCTCTGAATCCCCTTACTCCGTCTTTATCCAAGCCGTTGGTCGGTTCATCCAATATTAAGATATCCGGTTCTTCCATTATTGCCTGCGCTATCCCAAGTCTTTGTTTCATTCCAAGCGAATATTTCCCAACCTTTTTTCTGCCTGCATTTTCTAATCCTACAAGTTTTAATATATCCAGTATTTTTTCTTTTTTTACGATGCCGTTTATGTCCGCTAAATATTTAAGATTTTCATATCCGTTCAATTCAGGTATAAATCCCGGATTTTCGATTATTGCACCAATCCTATCCGGAATATCAATATCCTGTCCAATAATTTTGTTTCTGACACAAATCTCACCTGATGTTAATTTTGTAAGGCCGCATATACTCCTAAGCAGAACTGTTTTTCCGGATCCGTTTCTTCCAATGATGCCATGAATCTTGCCCTTTTCAAAAGTAACTGAAATTCCATCCAGCGCACGGGTCTCTTTATATACCTTTACAGCATTTGTAATTTTAATTATTTCTTCCATTCGCTCACCTAAAACCCATTTTTACCTTTCACGTATTTTTTCAATTTTATTTTTTACAACAATAAATGAAATACCCATTAATCCAAAAACCAGGAAAATGCTCGTCATAGCAGCTGTTGTATATCCCACGCTGCTATTTAATCCGGAAAGATCAATCCAAAAAAAAGGAATCTTATTTAAAATCTCCTCCGCCAATGAATCCGCAAGCAGTTCAAAAAAAGCATCTGACACAACCAAGGCCGATACTATTACGGTTCCCGCATATCCTGATGATATGATGTTAAAGATCATAACTATTAAGCCAATAATTATGCATACGAGAAAGGATATTAATAATTCTTTAAGTAAAATCTCAACCGGCGATTCATTCATGACCATTTCATAACTCCCTGAATACGTCGCAACTGCATATGTCCTTATAGCGCTTCCCCATGTACTGCTTACCGCATTATACGGAAAGCAAACAATTACTGACAGTGCAAATGAAATGATTTGAAATATAAGAGAAAGAGCAGTTACATATATGATTTTTGATAAACACCATATTTTTTTAGAGGCCCTTATAAATACTTCTCTTTCGTTTCCGTTAAAGAACGGCGCGTCACTCATAAGAAAAACCATGACAAGCAGAGTTAACATCCTCCCCTGCCAATCTGATAAAAAAACCGGATATACATACGGTGTAACGCCTATTCCGGCTGAAACAGCAATGTACTTTATTTCCATCACAAAATTGTCCATAAAAAAATACATGAATATTACTGCCAAATATAATTTTGGTGTCATAAACAAACGTTTTAGATCACCAATACACAAACTGAATGCCTCTCTCATAATTCCTCCCGGTCGCATCACCACAAACTTTTCACTTTTTTGTTTAAAGCAAATATTGTTAACACACTCACACACAGCGTAAACATAATTGCATAAAGAACACTGAATATTTCGTATTTGTCTCCAAATATATATGATATATATATTATTCCAATGTCAAAATATCTTGGCAAATGAAGGTTATAATATCCAACCTTAACAAGAAAAAAATAAAAAAGCACAGGGGTTGCGTATATAACCATTCTGTTTTTTATTACTGTAGAGACCATCATCGCCAAAAGGGCAAAAAAAGCACCTCTGGCACCGCAAATTATCACATTCCCAAGGATATACAGCACATAATCACCGTTTGAAAGAGATTCATAAACACTGCCATATGCTTCAAGCGCATCGAGACTACATACTCCCGACACCGGAGAGATTAAAGAAAAAAATACGATTTTTCCAATTACAACACACAAAAAAGCACTTATTACGCATGTGACAACGGTAGAAACTGAATATAAAACGCTGTTTGTCTTTACCGTCACGTACGTTAAAAAATTATTTTTTTCATCATCAACAAATGCTCCACTATAAGGTAACAGCGAAACCGAAAAAGCCAGTCCCCAAAACATTGTATTGCCTGTAAGTTGCATAAGGTCAACAATCGTATACCTGGAAGAATATCCCAACCTTATGCTTTCTATATTTTCACGCAAATAACTGAATATATCAAGATACTCAAAGAGAACAACAAGCAAAACCGCAAAAACAAACCGTTTCGAAAATACTGCCCTTTTCAGATTCACCCATATTAATCTGATTAATTTCATAACATAAACTCCACAATGTATAATATTATAAAAAATATAGATTTACGATATCAAAGTTCCTTTAACAGTAACATAATTAAATCTTGAATACTTCATAATTCGAAAATATGCTCTGTACGCTTTACCGCATGCAACCGTGTAATCAAACGGATTATTATAATATAACTTTAAATTATTACACGTTGAATACAAAGTATGAGCTTCCGTCTTCAAATTAGGATATGCTCCGGAATACTCTTTCACACAAACAATAACGGGTGCATAATCTCGACTCGGTCCGCTGGTAACAGTTACAAGTGCTGAATTGTCTCTTCTTGTTTTTACAGCCGAAAAGCCCGAATCCTCTTCCTCGGTCTGAGTCACTACGCACTCAATTCTAGCCGCCATACAAACAGTTGAGCCAAACATCAACATTGCAAATAAACATAAAACTACTCTTCTGGATTTAATTTTTTTCATACCCATCCTCCTTTAAATATGTTTGTTAGAATTATATTATATTTATCTTTTAGATGCAACTAATTACCCCCCCAAAAATTGTCCTTTAGTTATTTACCCCGTGATGCACCATCGGTGAAGTTTCCGTAAGCGGAAGGAAGGTATACCCGTTAGCAAGTCCCCACACAATAATTTCTTCAACGGCATCAACAGAAAACTCTTTAATATCATGTTGCAAAACCACCGACACATCATGCGACGAGCAACCACGGATTACATTTTGTGCCACTGCCTCTGCGGTACGCGCCCCGCCTGCATCACCGCTTGATACATTCCAATCGCAATACAGATATCCCATATTTCCAATTGACCCTGTAAGCGCTGTCATTATTCCCTTGCAATAATCTGCACTTACCATATTTGAACTTCCTCCAGGGAATCGTATTATTGTTGCGGATGTTCCCGTCTGCGCCTTTACAATATCGTTAATTTTCTTTAAATCAGCATAAAACGCCGCTTCACTGACATATATCTCATTATATCTGTGTGAATAAGTGTGCAGCGCAACTGTGTGACCGGCTGCGGCTTCAGCGGCTATCAGGCTCTGATAATTTGGGCTCTGGTTTGTAACAAAAAATGTTACTTTTACATTATATTTATCAAGAATGTCCAAAAGTTTCTGAGTATATGGGCCCGGTCCGTCATCAAAAGTCAGGTAAATCACCTTTGAGCCCGGGTTTACTGCGGTAAAATCAGAAGCCTTTTCATATACGTATACCGTACGGGTGGCTGTTGATGTATTTGCGTCGCCGTCCACTGATGTATATGTCAGTGTATAAACGCCCATAGTCCCCGTATCCACGCTTCCGGACACTGTGACTTTCGTTTCACCGTCAATACTATCCACGGCTGTGGCACCGGCATCCGTATACGTTTCACCAACCTTTATATATACTTTTGATGCACCGTTTAGTGTAATGACGGGTGCAGTAAGATCTTTTACGGTGACGGTTCTTGTCGCTGTCGCAGTATTTTTATTTGAATCAGAAACCGTATATGTAAGAACATAATCTCCCTTAACGGATGTGTTTACGGTCCCGGAAACCGTGACGTTTGCGGTAATGTCGCCATCAACATCATCCGTTGCTGTATATCCCGGTTCAACATATTCTGCATTTAAGCCCGTTACATACGTTTCTCCGGATGTAAGCGCAATTTCAGGCCGAGTTTTGTCTTCGTGTTTTATTGTCCTTGTTGCGGTTGCTGTGTTTCCGTTAGAATCCGTAACTTCGTATATTATTTTATCTTCGGCGGACACAACCTTAACGTTTTTGGTAACGTCGCCATCGTACTCATCATATGCGCTGAATCCCGGTTCCACATAGGTATATCCCGGGCTTACATACGTAACATCTCCGCCGTTAAGCATTATTTTAGGGGCGGTTGTATCCACTACATGTACCGTCTGCGTGCAAATTTCTGTTTTATCCTCATAAGTTGCAACATAATAAACGGTGTAATCACCAAGCGACATGGTGTCCACCTTATTTATAACGCTTACGTCTGCATCTTTTTTGAAAATCTTAAAAATTGATCCGGTATATTTTGCCGAAAGCCTGGCCGGGACATAATTTGACCCATACTCCACGTTTATGCTTTCTTCAATATCCGATGAGAACGTAATAACATTTTTGTTCACGGCAAAAAGCGTTATTACAACAATGATAATGCTAAGAAGTGCAACAACTGCAATCCTTCTGCGCATCATGATTTTTTGCCTATTCTTTCTCATATTTTCCTCTTTCCCAACTACAAAAGCCCCAAATCATGGCTAAAAAAGGACACTCTAAAAATTCTCATTTTTGTGTTTCGTTTATGGTTCTTAATAATAATCTACCACCTTTTTTACTCTTTTCAAGGGGATTCATAAAGTTTTCACAAATATTTTAAAGGCAGAAATACCGCACTTGAAAAGCGTAGATAAAAAAGATATATTTATATAGAGAAATCACATTCAGGCGGTGTATATGAAAAAATTTAATTTTATAATGTCTTGCCTTGCCATCATCTTTGGCTCGGTAATTGCAGGATTTTCAGTTGCCTGCATACTTTTACCAAATGACGCAATTGATTACGGTACGGCAGGTATTGCCATCATAATAAGTAAACTTACGGGGTTTAACCTCTCTCTTTGCGTTGCCTGCACCATGCTCCCATTCCTAATTGCAGGATTTTTGATGCTTGGCCTTAAGTTTGAAATCAAGGCAATACTTGGCGTACTTGGATACACCTTAAGTCTTGCGGCCTTTGAAAATTTCAATGTCGAATTAAACACAGAGCACTTCCTTGCCGTAGCTTTTGGCGGCGCATTGTTGGGTATTGGGCTTTCAATAATCCTTAAATTTGGCGGATGTATTGACGGTTCAGAAATATTTGCAAATATTCTGGTTAATAAGGTCGAGGAAAAATCCGGCAGAAATGTCAGTATGACAGGTATACTTATTGCATTTAATGCTTTAGTGTACATAAGTGCATTTTTCGTGATAAATAAAGACAGCGCAATGCTTGGCCTTTTAGTTTACATTGTGGCAAACGTAATAATTGACCACTTCACGGACAGATTTGAGGCCATAAAAAAAGTCACCATAATCACTCAGAACCCCGAGCCAATAGTTGCCAGCATAAAACATGAATTTAATAAAACCTGCACATTAATTGATTCATACGGCGCCATTGCCGGAGAAAACAAAACGCTTATATGTTACATCACATACTTCGAACTGCAAAAAATGCGCGAAGTAATTAAAAAGATGGACACAAAAGCGTTTATTACGGTATCAACCGTGGATGAAATTATAAAGTAATTATTTTTTCTTAATTGCAGAAATGAGTCCAATGATTTTCTTTCTGAAAATCACCATACACACAATCATCAAAACAACAAGGGCGTATCTTACAACCGGGTAATCATACGTTAAGTTGCTGCATAATGAAATACCCAAAACAGCTAACGACAGTGCAGCGACGTACTTCATGTTGTAAACGTCTTCACCCACAACCTTGCGCATGGCCACATAATCAGCCACAGCCTGAATTATAAAGCAGGCAAGCGTTGTATATCCGGCTGCAAGGTAACCAAAAATTCTTATGCAGAAATAATTAAGAACAACATTCGCGGCAGTCGCCAAAACGCTTGCGTACATTACGTATCGCGGCTTCTTATAAAAATACACAACATTTGCATAAATATAATACTGAACCTGGAAGAACACGCCGCCAACAATAGGTGGAATAACGTAAACCGCTTCCATATAGTCTTTTGTGGCCATTATCGCCACAACCTCAGGCGCAAGCATAATCACAAACAGACACACTACTGCAAATAACGCAAGAATCGGGATAACCACTTTAGAGATACTCTTATAATCCTTTTCCTTGCATTTTTCATACGTGTAAGGTACAAGAGAGCTGTTAACCGCGTTCCATACAATCGTGGCGATGGCCGCCACAGAGTACGCCACGCTGTAATATGCAGTTGCATCATCTCCGACAAGCTTTGAAATCATGATTTTATCGCAGCTGTTTAAAAGATAAGTTGAAAGATAATGCGGAATAAGCGGCAAGTTAAATAAAAGTGCCGCCTTCCAAAAAGATCTGTCAACCTTAAAGGAAGATTTCTTTGCAATGTAAAAATAAAAACCAATATAAATAATAATCAAAGGAATTTCCGCACCAAAAATACGCGGATAAAGTCTTTCCCCATAATCAGCATATAGACAGGCTAAAATTGCGGTAAGCGGAGAAACCACCGCGCAAAGAACCGCAAAAAGAACCACAAACTTATACTTAAACTCATACCTCTGCCTCGAAACCCAGAAATTATATGCAGGCTGAAACAAAAAAATGGCAAGCATAAGGAAAATAAGCGGATAACTTAATCCCATTGCGGATTTAATAAACGGATAAATAATCAAAAAGACCGTGCCAAAAAGCACCGTAATAATATTAGATAAAGCCAAAAGAGAAAAAGAATACCGGTCCCTTTTGTCAGGATAATCAATCATTCCGTTATTAAAGACGCCCATATACAGACAGAACATGGCTACAACACCAAGAATCTGAAGCCACGTCAAAAAGACACTCACTCTGCCGTATTCTTCAGCAGACAAAATACGAGTGTAAATGGGAGTTGTAATATATGAAATGCCGGATGTAATTACACTTGAAAAGAAAAAGGCAACAGAAGCCTTAAGCGCCACAGGTAAATTTGCAATCCCGTTTCGTAACTTTCCCATCATAATCCTTCCTTGTTCCACTTAAGATCATGCGCATGAACAATTCTTTTATCTTCAGGCGGTAACTGCATGTAATCGCCGTAAATATGACTCAGATAATAATCCCATCCGCTAAAAGCGCAGAAATTAAAACCTTCAAAAGAGATATCCGAAAACGAGCCAAGTTTCTCTCTTTCAAGGCAGTTCTTTTTACCGTACGTAAGAAGGCACAACACCCCAACATACTTAGAAGAATCATAATCATAACGCTTTGCGTCCTTCACCATATTTTTAAGCATTGGCTTAGAAAGAATATAGCAAAAAGTGGTCACAACATAACGTCCAATCGCCCTTAAAGGATTGGACTTATTTGGATTAACCGCCGGCCACTGACCAACTGTCATTATCTTGCCGCGTCTTACAACGCGTTTATAAATCTTATCAATCTTAGAATCATCATCCGGAAGGCCGTCTAACGGAAAAATATCCACATAAGCTCCAAAAGGCTTGTATCCGCGAATATGCTCATCCACAAGAATACGCATATCCATACATTTTGCAAACCCAAAAGGCCAGTTCTTTTCATTTACGACAGACTTAACAACAAAACAATCATCACTGTAAGTGCTGATAAAACGTTCATAATCCTTTCTTGGCATAACAATATCCACATCATCATCCCAGGGAATATATCCTTTATGTCTCACAGCTCCAAGCAAAGTTCCGTAATAAAGAGAATAACGAATATTATTCTTTCTGCAAAAAGCGTCAACCGATTTAAGAACATCCAATTCAATTAATTGCAAATCTTTATTAGAAATCTGCTCCATTTTTCCTTAGTCCTTCCGTGTAAGCAAAAAAATTATTCATGATCCGGTATAATAATTGCCGCAATAACATACGCAATCAGACCGCCAAGTCCTGCACTGAATAAAGAAACCACAACCCACGCCAATCTTACAAGCGTAACATCCACTTCAAAATACTTGGCTATTCCGCTGCAAACACCACAAACCATCTTGTCGTTAAGACTTTTCGTTAATTTCTTTCCGTTCATACTTTTGTACCTCCGTTTATAATTTTTTCATTTACGTTTTCTTTTAAGTTTTCTTTCATTCATGTTGATTATACAGCATTTATACAAATACTTCAAACCACATATTAATAAATCATTCAAACACAACAGAATTTCTTTCGGTGTAAAACGTATAAATATCAACGTCCCGCCCTTCAAAATACTCTTTAAGAGCTGCAGCCGTGTAAATGGAACCGCTAAAAAGCCAACCGGGAGCATCAAAGAAAACCGCGCTTGCAGACACATTATCATAAAAACTCTGAGACACCGCCCAGTTACCGTGATGCGCAAGCTGTACAAAATCCACATCCAAATCCGCCAAATGATTAGCAAGAATAAAATCTTCCATCTCATCCTGAACGTCAGCTAAAAAGAGCATCTTATTAACACTACCGGTAACCGTAAAGACCATTGAACCATTATTACAAAGCGCAGAAGATAAAGCATCCACATTTTCATCCCAAGCATGTAACACCTTAAAATCAAGCCCCAAAACAGAAAACTCATCATTTTCATGTACCACGGCTACATTATTAAGTCCCGAAATAACGCTTCTAAAAGTTTCGCAAACGAAGTACTGATCAGATGCAGTCGCCGTTTCAGCATATCTGTCATAATTAACATCAACAGTATAAATTGTATCAACCACAATACCCTGAAGGTCCTGATAAATCACGTTAAAAGCCCCGGCATGGTCCGGGTGCGGATGCGTAATAATCCAGGCAGATACGTGATTATCATGTTCAGCAATAACGGAGCGTACCACATCCGCCTCGTAAGACCACCCTCCGTCAATCACAATCAGATTCCCGTCATAATCCTCAATAGTATAAAACATATGTTGCCTGCCGCTCCAATCGCCATACTGGGTGATAATATACTGATCTCTTGAAATCTCAGGTTTAGTATAAGTGGTGGTCTCTGCGACAGTGGTGGTCACTTCCTCAGTTGTGGTAACAACCATGGTTTCTTCAGTAGTAGTTTCCTTAGTTGTAACCTTTGTTGTTTCTTCTGTTGTTTCCTCTTCAGTCATTGTTTCTTCTTCTGTTGTTGTTTCTTCTGTCGTTTCCTCTGTTGTCACTTCTGAAGTGGTGGTTTCATCAAAAGACGAACATTCAAAGTATTCATTCGTTTGCAAAGCCAAAGAATCCTCTGAAATTTCAGAATCCTTAGCACAGCCAAATAAACCGGCAATCATACATAACGCACAACAAATTGCAACAAATCTATACTCTATAAAAAACCGTTTCATACCAAACCTCACTTATATTCTATCATTGCCTCTGCTTGCCTAACCGGATCTCTTCGAGTTCCGCTTTGCAGTTCCCTGATATGTTCTTCGCTATAATTATCTTTTGTAATCATCCATTACACCTCTTACTTCTGCGGCTTGTACTGTTGGAGAAAAATATTAAACTTCTTTTCTGCACCTTTTCTTTTTGCGTATCTCTTCATAACTGACTCATCCAAATAATATCGTTTTATAACCAGATGATATACACTGTTCAAACAGTTCATTTATTCCCCATCCAAACAAAGCAACACCAATCCCCACACCAATCACCTGCTCTGCCTCATGTTGCCTTTTACAATTACTGTATTCCCTTTTCAAATAATGGTAAAAATTTTCTCTATTTTCCTTTTCTAACGCAGTCTTATATTCTTCCTTAATATGCGTTTTCCATGCTACATAATTCTTATCCTTACCCTTCTTCATCCCAACCATCTTATATCTCTTATATTCCTTATCAAAATCAAAATTAAAATCTTTAAACCTCTTCCGATTTGACAAACAATTCA
>CAJOOB010000084.1 GCA_905236025.1 uncultured Lachnospiraceae bacterium | reverse complement strand
TTTCAAGTTCTTTATAGTGGAAGAGGGAAGCGGCAAGTGCTGCATCCGCTTTTCCTAATGTCAATGCATCATAAAAATGCTCCATATTTCCGGCGCCGCCCGAAGCAATTACCGGAACGTTTACAGCTTCTGCAATTGCTCTTGTAAGCTCTAAATCATATCCTGCTTTAGTACCGTCACAGTCCATACTTGTAAGAAGGATTTCTCCCGCACCTAGTTTAACACCTTCTTTTGCCCACTCAATTGCATCTTTTTTAGTATCTAAACGTCCGCCGTGTTTGTAAACTGTCCAGCCTGAGCCGTCCGGTCTTCTTTTTGCATCAATTGCAAGTACAACACATTGGTTACCGAATTTTTCTGCAGCATCGTTTATAAGTTTTGGATTATCCAAAGCGGCAGAGTTTACAGATATCTTATCTGCACCTTCTCTTAATATGTTTTTAAAATCATCTACGGTTCTGATACCGCCGCCAACCGTAAACGGGATGAAAACCTGTTCAGCAACCTTTGCAACCATTTCTATAACGGTTTTTCTTGCATCGCTTGAGGCAGTGATGTCTAAAAATACAAGTTCGTCAGCTCCAAGTTTATCATATGCTTTTGCAACCTCCACAGGGTCACCTGCATCACGAAGGTTTACAAAATTAACGCCTTTAACGACTCTGTTGTTATTTACATCCAGGCATGGAATAATTCTTTTTGTATGCATAAGTTTACCTCTTATAAAGTTGCAAAGTTTTTAAGTATCTTAAGTCCGATATCACCGCTTTTTTCAGGGTGGAACTGTGTTGCATATATGTTGTCGCATTCAACGGCAATGGAAAGCTCTTCTGAATATTGTGTTGTTGCGCTTACAATACTCATATCCTTTGGCTGTAGATAATAAGAATGTACAAAGTATACATAAGAACCTTCGTCAATTCCTTTAAAAAGCCTGCTTTCTTTCTTGAAATTCAAAGAATTCCATCCAATCTGAGGAATTGTAATATCTTCTTTTTTTGGTATTCTTACTATTTTTCCCTCTAATAACGAAAGCCCTTTAACACCGGGTGCTTCTTCACTTTCTTCAAAGAATAACTGTAAGCCTAGACAAATACCTAGAATTGGTTTTCCTGCCTTTGCAAGTTCTCTTATAATTGAGGTGAGATTATATGAATTTAGTTTATCCATGCAATCGCCAAAATTACCGACCCCCGGAAGAATGAGTTTGTCAGCCATTCTTAAAATGTCTTCATCTCTTGTTATAACGGCTTCTTCGCCTAAGAATTCCAAAGCTTTCTTAACACTTTTTAAGTTACCGGCATCGTAATCAATAATTGCTATCATAAAATCTCCATTTTTCGTTGTTCTAATTATCGGTTTCTTTTAGTTTTTTTAAAGCTGTTGCAAGCATGAGTTTAATTCTGTTTAACTGATTAACTTCACTTGCGCCCGGATCATAATCAACTGCAACTATATTGGCATTTGGGTAGTTGTTTCGAAGCTCTTTAATAACACCCTTACCGACAATATGGTTTGGAAGACAGCCAAAAGGCTGGATACAAACAATATTCGGTGCACCATTATGGATTAATTCAAGCATTTCACCGGTAAGGAACCATCCTTCACCGGTCATGTTACCGCCCGAAACAATTGGTTTTGCCATATCAGCCATTTTTGAAATGGTTGTCTGAGGGTAGAAGTGTTTACTCCTGATAAAGGCTTTGTCAGCAGTTTTTCTGACCATTAAGAGTAAATCAATACCGATCTTTGAAACAAATTTACTCTTTTTGCTTGAACCTAGATTCTCAGCCTTAAACTTTGTGTTATAAAAACTGTAGAAGAAGAAATCAAGTAAGTCAGGGCATACAGCCTCTGCGCCTTCTCTTTCCAAGAGTTCAACAAGGTAGTTGTTTGCCGAAGGAAGGAATTTTACAAGGATTTCTCCTACAATACCGACTCTTGGCTTTTTAATTGATTCGTCAATTGGTAATGCGTCAAATTCCTTAATAATATTTTTTATATTCTTTCTGAATGTATGCCAGTTTGCATGCTTATCTTTAAGGTGTTCAATACATATATTCTGCCACTTTTTGTGAAGGCGGTCTGCAGAGCCTTTTTCAAGTTCGTAAGGCCTCATTCTGTATAATACCTTCATGAATATGTCGC
>CAJOOB010000083.1 GCA_905236025.1 uncultured Lachnospiraceae bacterium | reverse complement strand
TGCTGTGACCATTATATTGAAAATTTGCGTATTTATGCTATAATTAAAGAAAATATGTCAGTGAAAAGGGAAAAATACATATTTTTACGTGGCTTATGTTTTAGGAGGTATGGAAAATGTCGGATAAGATATTCAGTAAAGAAGAATTCAAAGACATGGTGAGTGATTACTGCAAACTTCACTCAAGATGTAAGGTAGAAGATGCACCAATGTACGTAAAGTATTTTGCGGTTGCGAATGCACTTGAAGATTACATAATAGATCAATGGAATGCAACGCAGAAAGTGATTGATGAAAATGATGCAAAGACAGTTTACTACATGTCAATGGAATTCCTTACGGGTAGAGCGCTTGGAAATAACATCATCAACCTTTCGGCAAGAAATGAAATCAAGGAAGCAATAAACGAGATGGGGCTTGATTTGAACGCACTTGAAGATCAGGAACCGGATGCGGCCCTTGGTAATGGTGGCTTGGGAAGACTTGCAGCTTGCTTCTTAGACTCTCTTTCAACGCTCGGTTATCCGGCTGTCGGATGTGGTATTCGTTATAAATACGGAATGTTTGAACAAAAGATTGAGCATGGCTATCAGGTGGAAATTCCCGATCAGTGGTTAAAGAACGGGAATCCGTTTGAAGTTCAGAGGGATGATCTTAAGTGCGAGGTTCGTTTTGGAGGTTATATCCGTTATGAACGTGGCGCAGATGGTGATGATCATTATACACAGGTTGATTATCAGGCTGTTGAGGCAGTTCCTTACGATATGCCAATCGTGGGATACGGTAACAATATGGTTAACACGTTGAGAATCTGGGATGCGCAGCCTCTTGAAAGCTTCCGTCTTGATTCTTTTAACAGAGGTGATTATGATGCTGCCGTTGCTCAACAGAAGTTTGCGGAAAACATTGTTGAGGTTCTTTATCCTAATGATGAGCATTATTCAGGTAAGGAACTTCGATTAAAACAGCAGTATTTCTTCGTTTCGGCCAGTGTGCAGACGGCCATCAAACAGTATATGCAAAACCATGATGATATAAGAAAGTTACACGAAAAATGCATCTTCCAGCTTAATGATACTCACCCAACCATCTGTGTTGCGGAACTTATGCGTATCTTTATGGATGATTATAATCTTACATGGAATGAGTCATGGGCACTTGTTAATAAGTGTGTGGCTTACACTAACCACACCATCATGTCGGAAGCTCTTGAGAAATGGCCAATTGACCTCTTCTCCAAGCTTTTACCGAGATGCTACCAGATTATTGATGAAATCAACAGAAGATTTGTTGCTCAGATTAATGATAAATATCCTGATAATGAGGATAAAGTTAAAGCCATGGCCATTTTGTACGATGGCCAGGTCAGAATGGCTAACCTTGCAATTGCCGCCGGTTCTTCGGTTAACGGTGTTGCGAGACTTCACACGGAAATCCTTAAGAATGAGCAGTTGAAGGACTTCTACGAAATGATGCCGGATAAGTTTAATAATAAGACAAACGGTATCACACAGCGTCGTTTCCTTGTACACGCAAATCCTTTGCTTACCGAGTTTGTTAACAGTAAAATTGGCGATGGCTGGATTACTGACCTTTCTCAAATGCAGGGCTTAAAGGACTACGTTGATGACCCACAGGCGCGTAGTGAGTTCATGGCCATCAAACGTGCTAACAAGGAGAGACTTGCAGAATACATCAAAAAGCATAATCACGTTGAGGTTAACCCTGATTCCATCTTTGACGTACAGGTTAAGCGTTTGCATGAATACAAGAGACAGCTCCTTAACATTTTGCATGTAATGTACCTTTACAACAAGCTTAAGGATAACCCGGGAATGGATATTTATCCTCGTACGTTTATCTTTGGCGCAAAGGCTGCAGCGGGCTACAGAACCGCAAAGCTCACTATCAAGCTTATTAACAGTGTGGCTGATGTTATTAATAACGATCCTTCAATTGACGGAAAGATTAAAGTTGTGTTTATTGAAAACTACCGTGTTTCAAATGCAGAAATTATCTTTGCTGCATCTGATGTCAGCGAGCAGATATCCACTGCATCCAAGGAAGCATCCGGTACCGGTAATATGAAGTTCATGCTTAACGGTGCAATTACGCTTGGAACAATGGACGGTGCGAACGTTGAAATTGTTGAGGAAGTTGGGGAAGAAAACGCATTCATCTTTGGTATGAGCTCTGATGAAGTTATTGCGCATGAGCATAACGGCGATTATGATCCGATGGAGATTTTCAAGAATGACGCGGATATAAGACGTGTTATGACGCAGTTAATTAACGGCACATATTCACCGGATGACCCTAACATGTTCAGACCGCTTTATGATGCGCTTCTTACAAATCATGACGGAAGAGCGGATAAATACTTTATCTTAAAAGACTTTAAGTCATATGCCGAAGCTCAGGAAAGAGTTGATGCGCTTTATAAAGATAAAGATGCATGGGCAAGAAGTGCAATGCTTAACGTTGCATGCGTGGGCAAATTCTCATCTGACCGTACAATTCAGGAATACGTTGACGATATCTGGCACTTACAGAAAGTCACCGTTGAAGTTTAATTTTAGAAAAAATAAACAGTATTAAAATAAAAATACCTGTCATACAAAAAACGGATAAATCCGTTAAGTATGGCAGGTATTTTAATTTACAGAGAAAAACTAGTTGATTGCAAAAGTAAGCTCTGCATCCACCGCAAGCTTTCCGTCAACAAACGCCTGTCCGCGTCCGATTCCAAGGGGCCCGCGTCTTTTTATAATCTCACATTTAAGCTCCAATACATCACCCGGAACCACCTGTTTCTTAAATCTTGCATTGTTAATGCCACCAAAGAAAACAAGCTTTCCCTTATATTCTTCTTCTGAAAGAAGGGCAACGGCACCTGTCTGTGCAAGCGCTTCAATAATCAAAACGCCCGGCATTACGTAATGTCCCGGAAAATGCCCCCGGAAAAAAGGCTCGTTTGCAGTCACGCACTTTCTTCCCACGGCGCTTACACCCGGTTCAAGTTCTGTGATTTTATCAACCAGTAAAAACGGGTATCTGTGAGGTAAAATCTGTTCAATTTCGTTTGAATTAAGTTCCATACATTCCTCCGTATATCTATGCTTTGATTAAAAATTTAATAACCGCAGATGTTTTTTAATATATCTTCTGCCGGGCGAATTTCATTAAGCATTCCGCAAACCTGACCGGCCATTAAAGAGCCGTTTGTTGTATCGCCGTCAAATACGGCTTTTCTAAGAGAACCCAGGGTGAATTTCTCAAGTTCCATCTTGTCAGCCCCTGCTTTTTCCTGCTTTACGTATTCGCGTGACATGGAATTTTTAAGGACTCTTACAGGAGTTCCCGCAATTCTTCCTGTGACAATCGTATCTCCGTCTTTTGCCTTAATAACGGCAGCCTTGTAATTATCATGAATCGGGCATTCCTCAGAAACCAAAAGAGAAGTACCAATCTGAACCCCAATCGCCCCCAGGCAAAGCGCCGCCTTAAACTGTCTGTTATCCGCTATACCGCCTGCTGCAATAACAGGGATATTTACCGCGTCACAAACCTGTGGAACAAGCGCCATTGTGGTAAGTTCTCCAACGTGTCCGCCGCTTTCCGTGCCTTCCGCAATAATCATATCCGCACCCAAAGCTTCCATTCTCTTTGCAAGAGCCGTTGCCGCAACCACCGGAATGATTGTAATACCTGCGTTTTTCCATGCCTCCATATATTTACCCGGAGACCCGGCGCCCGTTGTTACAATCTTTACGCCCTCTTCAATTACAACCTTTGCAATCTCGTCTGCCTCAGGATTCATGAGCATAATGTTAACGCCAAAAGGCTTATCTGTGTTTTTCTTTGCGGTCTGAATTTCTTTGCGAACAAGTTCTGCACTTAAGCCGCCCGCACCCACAAGGCCCAATCCGCCCGCATTGCTGATAGCCGCCGCAAACTCGCCTGTGGCAATATTTGCCATTCCACCCTGTATCACAGGGTACTTAATACCAAGTATCTCGTTAAGCATTTCCATTTTATTTCCTCTTTGAAAAATCAGAATTTATGGGAATAATTTTACCATATGGCATAAAAAAAGTCACGGAAGATAAAACTTTTAGGGGAGAAAAAATGTGGGTCAAATATGGAAAGTTCCCTAAAATTAATTGCGTTTTAGGGAACTTTCTGATATTATCTTGTTAGAAAAGTTCCCTAAAGGAGGTGACTATAAATGGACGGTAATTTTAATGTGATTCAACAGCTACTACAAGAACGAGCTGATTATCAGGCTCGTTTGAATCTAATTCCCTACGATGGTTCCCCGGAAGTGAAGGAAAATAGTAGTGGAAGGTATTTATATA
>CAJOOB010000082.1 GCA_905236025.1 uncultured Lachnospiraceae bacterium | reverse complement strand
TTTAAAAAATTTATTGATGCAGGGTATGACGCAGAGCTTCATCTTTTTGGAGTTTCACCGCTTTCGAATCTTCCTGATTATGCAAAGGTACATGTTGCCTGCTCAAAGGAAGAATTAAGAAAGCTTTATTCTGAAGCTGACATTTATCTTTTCCCGAGTTTATCTGAAGGCTGGGGCCTTACGGTTGTTGAGGCAATGGCTTGTAAGTGCGCTGTTTGCGGAACAAATGTGGGGTGTTTGCTTGACCTTGGAAAGCATAAAGAAACCGCAATGATTTCTGGTCCAAAGGATGTTGATGCAATGGTTGAAAATATGGAGGCATTGGCAGATGACAGAAAATTACTTGAAACCGTTTCTTTGGGCGGATACGAAGAGGCGAAAAAATGCAGCATGGAAAAAGCAAATGCGGCTTTTGAAAACGCCATAAAAGCTTAGTATATATTGCATTGTCTTTTGATTTTATGTAAAATTATAAGAATGTAAGATTTGTTTTTAAATAAAGGAGACAAAATGAAAGCATTAATTTTAAATTCGGGAAAGGGCACAAGAATGGGAGTTCTTACTTCCACACATCCAAAATGCATGACCGAAATTTCTCCAAAAGAGACCATATTAAGCAGACAGCTTAATTTACTTAAAGATGTCGGCATTAAGGATGTTGTTATTACAACCGGATATTTTGATTCTGTGCTTACAGAATACGTGGACGGTCTTTCTCTTGATTTAAATGTTGAATACGTAAAAAATGACGAATTTGACACTACAAATTATATATATTCCATTTACTGTGCAAAGGATAAGCTTTACAACGAAGATCTTATTTTGATGCACGGAGATTTGGTTTTTAGCGCAAACGTATTAAATGATGTTATTAATTCAAATGCAAGCTGTATGACGGTAAGCTCTTTGTTAGAGCTTCCAAAAAAAGATTTTAAGGCCGTTACAAATAAAGAAACGGGGAGAATCTCAAAGGTCGGAATTGACTTTTTTGACAGTGCGTACGCAGCACAGCCGCTGTACAAATTATATAAAAACGACGTAAATATCTGGCTTGATGAAATTACTGAGTTTGTTAAAGCTAAAAATACGGGCGTTTATGCTGAAAATGCTTTTAATGAAGTTTCTGACAAGGCAGAAATTTACGCACTTGATTTTAAAGATGATTTATGCTCTGAAATTGATAATGCAGAGGATTTGGATACTGTATCCGCAAAACTTAAGGAAATTGAAAACCGTACGGTTTATACGTGCTTTTCGACGGATATTTTACACAGCGGCCATATGGCACTTTTAAGAAAGGCAAAGGGTTACGGAAAGCTTATTATCGGTGTTCTTACAGACGATGTTGTTGCAAGCTACAAGCGTTTCCCTTTACTTCCTACTTCCGAAAGAAAAGCGCTTTTTGAAAACATAGCGGGCGTTTATAAGGTTGTTGAACAGGACACTTTAAGTTATAAAAAGAATCTTTTGAAATATAAGCCTGATTTTGTAATCCACGGCGATGACTGGGTGAGCGGCTTCCAAAAACCAATCAGAGACGAGGTTTTGGAAACTCTTAATTCATACGGCGGAAAGCTTGTTGAGTTCCCGTATGCAAAAGACGGTAAATATAAGGAACTTGAAAACCGTTCCAGACAAGAACTTGCAATGCCGGATATGAGAAGGGCAAGGCTTAAAAAGGTTCTTAACATGAAGGGGCTTGTTTCTGCAATGGAAGCGCACAGCGGTCTTACGGGACTTTTGGTGGAAAACACCGTTGTATATGAAAACGGCGGTGCAAGACAGTTTGACGCAATGTGGATAAGCTCTCTTTGTGACTCAACCGCAAAGGGTAAGCCTGATATTGAACTTGTTGATATGACATCCCGTTTCAGAACAATTGATGATATTTGCGAGGTTACAACAAAGCCGATCATCTTTGACGGTGATACAGGCGGATTAACGGAACACTTTGTTTATACGGTTCGTACGCTTGAACGTATGGGCGTTTCAATGATTATTATCGAAGATAAAACGGGCCTTAAGAAGAATTCTCTTTTTGGCACGGAAGTTAGTCAGACACAGGATTCCATTGAGAATTTCTGCAATAAGATTAAGGCTGGAAAGAAGGCTCAAAAGACTTCCGATTTCATGATTTGCGCAAGAATTGAAAGCCTTATTCTTGAAAAAGGAATGGATGATGCGCTTGAAAGAGCATTTGCTTTTTCAAAGGCAGGAGCCGATGCAATAATGATTCATTCAAGGAAAAAGGATCCTTCCGAAATCTTTGAATTTATTGAAAAATTCAGACAGGAAGATAAGATAACTCCGATTGTCCTTGTTCCAACCTCCTTTAATGAAGTTACGGAAGAAGAATTTAAGAAGCGTGGCGCAAACATTATTATTTACGCAAACCAGTTTACACGTACGGCTTTCCCTGCCATGCGTGACGCTGCAGAAACAATTCTTAAAAACCACAGAGCAAAGGAATGTGATGATAAGTGCATGCCGTTTAAGGAAATAATCACCCTCATTCCTGATGAGATTTAGTATGGAACAAAAGATTTTTTATGATATAAACGATTTAAACGGATACCTTTGGACAAATGATTTCAGAAGTGTTTTGCTTGTGTGCGACGATTCCATAAAGTTTATAAAAACTGCAGATGAATACTTTAATACCCTTACATCGAGACTTGGAATAAGAGTTACAAGATTTAGCGACTTTTGCCCAAACCCTCTTTATGAATCCGTTGTAAAGGGCGTCGAGGTTTTAAGAAAAAACAATTGCGATGTTGTGATTGCGCTTGGCGGCGGCAGTGCAATGGATGTTGCAAAATGTATCAAGCTTTTTTCTGATATGGACGATGACATTAATTATCTTAAACAGGAAATTCTTGATAACGAACTTCCTTTGATTGCAATCCCCACAACAGCGGGTACCGGAAGCGAAGCAACAAGGTATGCGGTAATTTACCTTGAAGGAAAGAAACAGTCTGTAACGCATGAAAGCTGTATTCCGCAGACGGTTGTAATGGATGCTTCGTTTTTGGAAACTTTGCCGCTCTATCAAAGAAAAGCCACAATGCTCGATGCACTCTGCCACCTGATTGAAAGTACATGGTCGATAAATGCAACAAAAGAAAGCCTTGAGATTTCTGAAAGCGCCATTAAGCTTGCGCTTAACTCTCTGGACGGATACGTTTCAAACACTAAAGAGGGAAACGAAGGAATGCTTAAAGCCGCACATGAAGCGGGCCGTGCAATTAATATCACTCAGACAACCGCAGGACATGCCATGTGTTACAAGCTTACAAGTCTGTATAATATTGCCCATGGCCATGCAGCCGCTCTTTGTGTAAATAAGCTCTGGCCGTTTATGTTAGAAAAGCTTAAAGAAAATGATGAATCATTCGTTATTACACCGGGTGGATCAAACGTTTTAAAAGAGAGATTTTTAATTCTTGCAAAAGCATTTGGAAAAGATGACCCGTATGAGGCTGCAAAGGAATTTGATTTAATTTTAAAAAAATATGATTTAAGTATACAGGCGGCAACAAAGGAAGATATTGATGTTTTAAAGGCATCCGTTAATCCTGTAAGACTTAAGAATAATCCAATCACTCTTACACAAGACGAGATTGAAAATCTATACAAAGAAATACTTATATACGGAGAATAAGATGAAAGCAGAAGATTTTGTAAAAGTTTTAGGAGCTGATTTTTACACGGGAGTACCTGATTCACAGTTGAAGGCGCTTTGCAATTATTTAATGAATACTTACGGGATTGATAAAAAACACCATATAATTGCCGCAAATGAAGGTAACTGCACGGCTATCGCCGCGGGGTATCATTTGGCGACGGGTAAGGTTCCTGTTGTGTATATGCAAAATTCCGGCGAAGGAAACATTATTAATCCTGTTGCCTCGCTTTTAAACGAAAAGGTTTACGCAATTCCCGTAATCTTTGTTGTGGGCTGGAGAGGTGAACCGGGTGTTCATGATGAACCGCAGCATATTTATCAGGGAGAAGTAACGGTAAAACTCCTTGAAGATATGGATATTAAAACGTTTGTTTTAAGCAAGGATACAGAAGTTTCTGAAATTGAAACTGTAATGAAGGATTTTAATGAAGTCCTTAAAAACGGAAAAGACGTGGCTTTCGTGGTTCGTAAGGGGGCGCTTACGTATGATGAAAAGGTTTCATATGAAAACGAAAATAAGTTAATAAGAGAAGAAATTTTAAGACATATCGTTGCGGTTACGGGCACGGATCCGATTGTTTCAACAACGGGTAAGGCAAGCAGAGAACTTTTTGAAATAAGAGAAGCCAATAAAGAGCCGCACGGATATGATTTTTTGACGGTTGGTTCGATGGGCCACAGTTCATCCATTGCATTGGGTGTGGCGGTAAATAGGCCAAATAAGAAGGTCTGGTGTGTTGACGGAGACGGTGCTGTTTTAATGCATATGGGTGCCATGGCACTTCTTGGTGCAAATAATCCGGACAATATGGTGCATATTGTTATTAATAACGGTGCACATGAAACGGTTGGCGGAATGCCTACCGTTGCTTCAAAGATTGATTTAACGGGCGTTGCAAAGGCGTGTGGATATAAATGGGCAGTATGTGTTAACACATATGAAGATCTGGATAAAGAGCTTGTGGCTGCAAAAGAAAGAAATGAACTTAGCTTTATTGAAGTTAAATGCGGTATCGGTGCAAGGGAAGATTTGGGAAGACCAACAACCTCAGCGCTTGATAATAAAATAAACTTTATGGATTTCTTAAACAAATAAGGAGAGAAGATGAAAAACACGAAAGAAAGAGAAATGGTAAATATCAGGGCCATGGCCAAATATCTGTTAAGCAAAGTGCTTATTCTTTGTCTTGTTGGCGCAATACTTGGCGTTTTAGTGGGTGCGATAAAGGTTCTTAAAACGGATGCGGGTATTAAATTGTCTTTAAACAGCAGTATTCCGTCTTTGTATGACGGAGTATATTATACTGATGTAACAAAGACTACGGTATCTTTCTTTGTTGATTATGACGGCTTTTCGTTAGCTGATGAAACAGATAAATTCACAACGTATGCAAATTCTGTTTTAAAGGGTTTGAAAAGTGCGGATTTTTATGAATATGTTCAGGCAAATTACGTTGTAACTTACGTTTCGGGCGAGAATTTGGAAATTCCTGAAAGTGCCGCGGGCCTTAGTGTATCTGAAATTAAGGCGGCTTTAACTATTGAAAGTGACGGGCCTTATTACTTTGAAGCAAAGGTTGTAACAACCTCTGAAGAAACATCAACAAACCTTGCAAATACAATAAGTTCAAGAATTGATACATATCTTACCGAAAACTTTAACGGTATTTATTCGGTGACGGTTCTTGGAGTGGAAACATCTGAAATTGCCGGAGCAAACGAAACACTTACGCTTATTAAGACATTTATTAAATTCTTTGTAATTGTTTTGTTGCTTACAGTTGTTCTTGGCCTTGTGATATACGCATTTATCTTTGTTATCCGTGATTATGTTGTTTCGACTTATGATGTTCCAAACGCGTTTGGTGAGAACACATACGGAATAAGATACGTAAAGAAAGATAAGGAAGATGAATCGGGCTGGAGGGTAAGAATCTGTGACAGCTTTATTTTCTCAATGCTTTGTCGTGTGGAAGCAGGAAAGAGTAAAAACATTCTTGTAACATCAACTGAAGCGGGAAACGGTACAACAACAATCGGAAAAGCCTTACAGGAAGGCTTAAGCCTTGCCGGGAAAAATGTTAAGCTTAATGACTTAAGAATCCTTGGAGATGAAGTAAGTTCAGATTTATTTGCAAAAATAAGCAAAAATGAAAAGGGTGCGGATGATACACCGGGTAACGATGGGGTAAATATTTTCCTTGTAAATGAATGCCTCCCGCTTCGTTCGAATTTTGAACCTTTCTTTGACAGAAAGATTGATACTTGTGTAATTGTTGCAGAGTCAATGAAATCGAAATATTCAGACCTTGCTTCGATTGTCGAAAATGAATTTTATGCAACCGCTTTACTTGTTGTTAATAAAATCAAGTAACTTGTTTAAAATTCGTTGTAATTTGTTCCGATTTTTGTTAAAATTAAATGTGGATTTGTTGTGATTAACGCTTTGGTAAAAAGGGTTACGGAGGGTTTATGCAATTACTGAAAATAGCGGAACTAAAGGTCGGAATGCGACTTGCAAAGCCGGTATATAATAAAAAGGGAGTGTTACTGTTTGGAATCGGCACGGAGTTGACCGAGGCGGCAATCAGCAACTTTAAAAACATGGGCCTTTATGCAATGTACGTTCTTGAACCTCAGGAGCCTCTTCCTTTGATTACGGATGAGGAAATTGAGTTTGAACGTTTTAATGCCACGGCAACTTTTATGCTTGGTGAAGATTTGGAAGGCTATGTTAAAGGCGTAAAACCTAAAAATATTGAATTACTTGCGGATGAAATTCAGAAAAGATACGGACGTACCGCAAGAAAATTCAAGTTTATTCAGACACTTCGTTCCCCATACGATCAAATGTATAAACACTGTGTAAATATGGCAATTATGGCAGCAGCCATTTCAAAGCACATGGACTTTAAACCGAACGAACAGCACTACCTTATTGTTGCTGCTCTTCTTTCTGATATCGGAAAACTTTATGCTGCGCCGGAAATTCTTAATAAAGAAGGAAAGCTTACTCCGGAAGAGTTAAGATCCGTAAGAGAAGCGCAGATGAAGGGATATGATCTGGTTCGTAATGATTACACGATTTCTGCGGGTGTCAGAAGATATATTGCACAAATGGCTGACAAGCTTCAGGATAAGATGGACAGCGTGGGCTCATCATACGGTGATGATGAACGTGAACAAAGAAAAATGCTTGAGGGAAGTAAGATACTTGATGTTTCATCAATGTTTGATCTTCTTACCGCAATGCGTATATATAAAGCTCCTATGAGCCTTTTTTCGGCATTAATGTTTTTTGAAGACAGAAATTCGGAATATGATGAGGGTATTGTGGGTTGTATTGTTAAGAGTATTGATGTATTGCCTGTCGGTGCCTGCGTTGAGCTGTCAAACGGTGCAAAGGGCCTTGTTGTCGGAGAAAGCGAGTATTACGCTTTAAGGCCAAGGGTTCTTTCGTTTGCGGATAATCAGATATATGACCTTTCTCAAAGAAAGGTATATGAACAGCTTAAAATAGTTGATATTATGCGTACAATGGATAACAGACCAATTATCAAGAATGTCTTGTAGAAAGAAAATAAAATGAGTAAGATTCCCGTTACAAAAAAAATATTGAGCAGTAAGCACAGAAAGACCAACAGCAGCTTCATTGCGGTATATGTTTTGGTTTTTCTGTTTTGCTTTATTTGCGTGGCTATTGTTCCGTTTCCTGTTGGAGTGATAGTTGCGGCGGTTGTTTTGTTGATTGCATATGGTGTATATGCAAAATATAAGAGCATCGGCGGCGGTGGAAGCGTTAAAAAGGCGTACTTTAGAAAACGTACACTTACAAATAAAGAATCAAGAGATATTGCAGATTCGGACAATCCGGGAAATGTTTATGCAACTGTGAATTATTTCTGCTTTGGAGATGATTTGGTGGAAGTAACGGACATTCATGAATTTAAAAGTGCATTGGTTGGAAATGAATATTTAGTTGCATATTATTCGGAAACAGATAAAGCTTTTGAATGCTTTGACGCGGAAAAGTATGAAGTTTCCCCGGATTTTATACTTAGAGATTAAATAATTATGGTAATAAGAAGAGCTAAAAGTAAAGATATTGAGCGCATTATGCATATACTGCATCAGGTGCTTGAGATACATGCAAAGTTAAGACCGGATATTTTTATTCCGGGAACAACAAAATATACAAAAGAAGAACTAAAATCAAAAATTGATAATGATAAAGAGCCGATATATGTTGCAACCGATGATAATGATTTTGTTTTGGGATATGCGTTTTGCAAGATATTAGAGCCTGCGTTTACCACAACAATGATTCGGTTTACAACGCTTTATATTGATGATTTATGCGTTGATGAAGAGTGCAGAGGACAGCATATTGGCGAAGCGCTTTTTGAACACGTAAAAACAGAAGCCAAAAAGATGGGATGTTATGACCTTACCTTAAATGTGTGGACGGGAAATGAAGGTGCCGAACGCTTTTATGAACGTATGGGAATGACAACCAAAGAAAGACAGATGGAAATAATATTATAAAAATTACCGGCCTCAGAAAGTCAGACAATCTGACAATCCAAGGCCGATTTTATATTTGCGTATGCAAACTTCTAACAGTTACCACGGCTGAATTACTACAAATGCAAAATAGAGTTATCTGAGTACAAGGCTGTCATACAAAGCGCTGTGGCCTTCAGGACCTCTTGGACCTGTTGCGAGTATATCCTGCCCAAACAATGAACCGCTTGCCTGATTGCCCCATCTGTATCCGCACAGGCTGCTTTCGTTTTGGTATTCCATTTCGAAATATCCTGTCCATGTGCTGTCCCCAATAGCTCTTCCCCACCAATAAAGATATTGATACGTTTCAAGAATTTCCCATGTGTCCCATGCCGTGCCTTCACTACATACATCCTGAAGTTTAAAAATACCTGCGTTGTAATATGTATGAGTTCCTGCGGTTGCCCACATTCCGTGAGATTTGCTTGCGGAATATGCAATCACGTGATTTGTTCCGCTTACCTTTGATACCTCAGACCATTCAAGTGTATCCACATAACTGTGGTAAGGGAAACAAACAAGAGTCGGCTTTACATACATCTGGCCATCATAAGTAAATACCGCAAGCCTTACGGTTACGTGCTCCCAGTCACTTACGTGGTTTCCGAATTCCTGTCCCAAGACCTTCTTTCCGTAATTATACGGGCAGTACTGCCAATACGAAAGATCGATATTGTTATAATCCTTGATAACATAAAATGAGTAACATCTTGAACTTTCAAGGTTTCCGTAGAAGTAAGAAAGCTTACTTGTTGCGGATGACAATGTTTCTGTTGTCTTGTAGCAATATGCACATTCGTCTTCGTCATAATAACGAGTCATATACTGAAGTGCCCATTCAACCGATGAAGGGTAATATTCTTCATCTGAGGCAAGCCAGATACGCGGTGCAAATTCATACAGAAGTGAAACCATTGTTTCGTCAGTAATCCCGTCGATAGCTATACAAGTGTCATCTACAGGGTTACACTCGCTTATAACGATTGAAGAAACCATATCGTTAAAACTGTGGTTCGTAAGATCATATACATCCTGTGTTACGGTGATGGATGATCCTGAGTAACCGGAGTTTTTATAAAGTGTTACCTGATAACCCGGTGCCACTCTTAATGACGACAAAGCGTCATTTCCGATGCTTGATGTAAGTGTTGATACATCATAAGAACCTACCGAGAGTTTAAGGGAGTCACCCTCCCAGTCAGCGTCTGAGTAAATTATTACGGCATAATCATCTGAATCCGCATATACAAACGAATTGTCTGATGTGGTTATTACCGTGTAAATAAGCATACTCAGGCACAATAAAAGTACAGTTACTTTCTTTTTCATTACCTTCTCCTTTGCTTTGATAGAATTTATTGGTAACTGTTGAAAACAACTTGAGCGTTTTTCAATACTTTTTCCCTTTAAACACGCATTAAGTTTATAAACACGAATGTGCTTTGTGACATTTAACTTATACTCTAAATATAAATTTTTTATAAACTTTTAGAATGCCAAAACGATGGACGGATATGTCAAAGTATTTGACTTTTTATAAGTGAAATTTGGTATAATATATCAAAAAAGAGACTTAATTTTAAGGTACTTTTGTGCTTTTACCGGTGAGATGATGAAAGAATATTTATTGCTTTTTATAATAGTGATGCTTTTTATAATAGTGATGCTTGTGCTTGGCGTCTTAAAATTGCTTTCTGCAGTTTTAAAAAAAGGCGGCAGGGGTCTTTTTCACAGCCATGAAGATTATGAAATTGAAGCTGCCGGCAAAATGGGAGAAAAATACGCGTTTGCATATGTAAAAAAGGTTTTAAAAGACGGGGATGTAATGCTTAATAACGTGGCTCTTTCGTATGAAGAAAAAAAGACGGAACTTGACGCTTTGGTTATTAATAAAAACGGGGTGTATATTATTGAGGTTAAAAATTTTAAGGGCAGGATATATGGAAAAGAAAATGATGAAAAATGGAAAAAAGTTAAGGTAACCGGAGCCGGAAATGTGTATAATAAATATATTGATAACCCTTTGGGACAGTTGAACCGTGAAATATATATCCTTGCCAAGTACTTAAAGAAACGAGGAATAAACGTATGGATTAACGGGTATGTGTTTTTTGTAAATAAAAACAGCCCGATACATACTCCTGTGGTTTTAGAAAACTTAAAGGATGTTGATGCGGCAATTCATACTAAAGGTGAAAGAAAATTAAGTGACAGTGAAATAGGCCGCATAATAAAAATACTTAAATAAAAGTCTTGCGGGATATGAAAAGAAATAGAATGTTTTGTTGTTTTGAAATATAGCCATGTGTACATCCATACAGTTTAGCTGATGTCTGCGTTGCGACATTTTGTGAATTTGTTATTTTACAATTGACTAACTTAAATAACTGTATTATTATACCAAAAGAAAGTGGTATAACAAACGGGCTGGGCTCGGGAATGGAGAAAATATGGCTGTTTTAGTAACCGGAGGAGCAGGTTTTATTGGCTCACACACATGCGTTGAACTTCTTGACGCAGGATATGAAGTTGTTGTATATGACAATTTATGTAATTCATCCAAAAAATCTTTGGAGAGGGTAAAGGCACTTACCGGAAAAGAAGTTAAGTTCTATAAGGGCGATATTTTGGACAGAGAACTTCTTACAAAGGTTTTTAAAACGGAAAAAATTGACAGTGTTATTCATTTTGCAGGTCTTAAAGCGGTCGGAGAATCTGTTGCTAAGCCTTGGGAATATTATGAAAACAATATTGCGGGTACTCTTACTTTGACGGATGTTATGAGGCAAAACGGCTGCAAGAACATTATTTTCTCATCTTCCGCAACGGTTTACGGAGATCCTGCAGAAATACCAATCACGGAAAACTGCCCAAAGGGACAGTGTACAAATCCGTACGGTTGGACAAAGTCAAT
>CAJOOB010000081.1 GCA_905236025.1 uncultured Lachnospiraceae bacterium | reverse complement strand
TATGATAAGCCTTCCTCCGGGATTAAGATGCTTCTTTACAATCTTAAGAAAATCCGTATACGGAGTATCGGATTCAATATATAATTTGCCGTATTCAAATACACCAATTAAGGTTATTAAATCAAAAGTACCCAGTGTTTTTTCAACATCCTGGAAATTCCCGACATGTATTTTTATATTATCTTTATCTTTGTTTTTATACGCATTTATCGTACTTCTCTTAGAAGATAAATCCACGCAGGTTACAGACTTTGCCCTGTTTGAAAGACACCCTGTAATTGCACCGCATCCGGAACCAATTTCAAGCACCGACATGGTTTCATCAATTCTTACAGGTTCCATTATATTTTGACGTATATGAGACAAATGATACAAAATTGGCCATGACTTTGTATCTGATATTATCTTTGAATATTCATCTTCAGAATGTTCCTTAACAATGTTTAAAAGTTTGTCTTCAACATCCCCGTCAGAATAGAGGTCACTTCCCTTATACAAAGAATAATCAAGTATTACATTTCCAATCTTTTTAATGTTTTCCAATGCCGTTGCACCTTTCTTATTCAACCGTAACAGTTGAATTCATATCATAAAAGCCAATTTTGTTTTCCTGCGACAAAACCGTTATATTAAAGATATCATAAAGCCTGTGATACACAACAAACTCGTCTCCCACATACCCGGTACAGCCCAAAGATATAAGATAATCCGTTCCCTGCATATCCATTCGCTGTTTAAACTTTACAATTTTTTCTTCGCCGGCCTTAACATATCCTGTATCGATGTGTTCATACATTGTGTTTGTGCCCGCAATCTCAGTTCCTCTGAGGTTTTTTACTGTAAAAGCATATATTGGATTATCAACATCCTCATAAAATTTTACCTTAAATTTAACCGTGCATTCATGCCCCTTTTCCACAGTCGTACATAAGTTTCCGTCTTCATCCTCTACCCCAAAATCCACAATTTCAGCCTTACCGTTCCCATAAGTGTCATTTTGGGGATTAATATTTAATGAAGCCTTCCAACTGCCATCTGATTTAACCACATCACTTTTTACAATATACGTCTTATTCTTTCTGTCTTCAGTAATCTCACTTACAAGTATCTTTTTATACATATCAATAATGGCACCGGGTTTACCTTCCGCCACTTTTTTACCGTGATCTAAAAGTATAACCCTGTCACAATACTTACTTACACTGTTTAAATCATGACTTACAAAAAGAATGGTCTTACCCTGTGCCTTAAATTCTTCAAACTTTTTATAACACTTTGCCTGAAAGAATACATCTCCAACGGAGAGCGCTTCGTCTACAATAAGTATTTCCGGATCAATGTTAATGGCGACTGCAAACGCAAGCCTTACAAACATACCGCTCGAATATGTTTTTACAGGCTGATAAACAAAATCTCCAATATCTGCAAAATCAAGGATTGACTGTAATCTTTCGTCAATCTCTTCTTTTGTAAAACCAATCATTGTTCCGTTAAGATATATATTTTCAATCCCTGTGTAATCCTGATTAAAACCCGCACCAAGTTCCAAAAGAGCTGATATTCTTCCGTTAATGGATACGTTTCCGCTACTCGGATTTAAAACACCTGTAATAATTTTAAGTACTGTGGATTTTCCGGCACCGTTTGTACCGATTATCCCAACACACTCGCCTTTCTTTACACTTATATCTACGTTATTTAACGCAAAATGCTCTCTGTACAATTTCTTTTTTGAAAGACCAACCGCTTCTTTCAATCTGTCAGTCGGTTTATTGTACAACTTATACATTTTACTTACATTTTCAACTTTTATAGCAACTTCCATTTTATGCCTCTTTCGAATTACAATACATCTGCAAAATGCACTTTTAATTTTTTAAACAATGAAATACCAATCGTAAGTATTCCAAGTGAAAGCGCCCAAAAATACACTGTATATCCGGGTCTTTCAAAGAACCATACGTGATTAATCAAACTGTCTCTGTATCCTTGTACAATATAAAAAAGCGGGTTTAATTCGAATATAAATTTAAGCCAGGACGGAAGATTAATTGCAGAAAAATTCCAAAGAATCGGCGTCATCCACATAATAACCTGTAACATTATATTAATTATCTGGCTTAAATCTCTGAAAAATACAATGATTGATGCTGAAATATATCCAAGTCCCAGTCCCAAAACCGTCATACATAAAGAATAATACACAAGTTGTATCACATGCCAGGTTGGAAACAATCCGTGACATATGTATATGACAAGCATTACGGCAACAAAAAATACGTGCACAAAAATAGCGGAAAAAGCCTTAACTAAAGGCAATATATCCACCTGAAAAACAACTTTTTTTACTAAATACTGATATTCAACCAACGAATTGGCTGAACCTACAAATACATCACTGAAATAAAACCACGGTACAAGTCCTGCTATCAACCACAATACAAACGGAACATTCATGGTGTTACCGGCTCTTAATCCAACCTGGAATACAAACCAGTATAATAAAACCGTTATTACCGGCTGAACAAAAGCCCATACGGTACCAAGATAATTGCTCGCGTATCTTGTTTTAAAATCATTTTTTCCAAGACTAAAAATAAGCTTTTTATTTTTGATTGTCTGTGCAATAAATTCAAGCCATATATCTGCATTCTTAAGCATAAGACACATTACAGTCAAAAGCATCAGTGAACCCAATATTTTTACACAGTACTTTGCAATCTCATACTTTGCATCATTATCCGTATTTTCAAATGGCGTATAAAATACACACAAGCAGATTACTGCAAGCAGAAACACCGCAATAACCGTAATTTCAAAAATTTTTTTCTTCATCTTATCTTCTTCTCTTAGTTTCTCCTTATTTTATCGCATACTCCATAAAATTATACCCCC
>CAJOOB010000080.1 GCA_905236025.1 uncultured Lachnospiraceae bacterium | reverse complement strand
CATACGGCGTAAAAGGTGCGGCAAAAATATACTTTAATAAGGAATTAAACCAATTAACGCTTCCTGAGATGGCTTTAATTGCAGGTTTGCCTCAAGCTCCTTCTGTATATTCACCATATCACAGCATTGATTTGGCTAAAAAACGCCGTAATCAAGTGCTTTTAAGAATGTATAAGATGAGATACATTGACAAAAAGACTTACCAAAAATCAAAAGAAGAACCTATTACATTATCAACAATGCCGATGATGTATGCAACAAATAAAGCACCTTACTTCTGCGATTATGTAATGAAGGATTTAATCAAACTCGGATTTACGGAAGAAGAAATTATAAACGGCGGATACAAAATTATTACAACCCTCAATTACAAGGCGCAAGTAAAAGCAAATGAAGCTATTTTAGCTAATCTTAATGCTTGGGGATTAAAGAGCGATAAAAATCAGGCAGCCGTATTTTCTTTCAGCCCAATAGACGGAAGAATTCTTGTATATGCAGGCGGAAAAGATTATACAAAGAGCCAGTATGACAGGGTTACACAATCCATAAGACCTTCAGGCTCTGCATTTAAACCTTTTATTTATACTGCGGCAATCGAAAAAGGGTATTCCCCGAACGACATGATTGATGACCTGCCTGTAAGAATCGGAAATTGGACTCCTAAGAACTATGGTAATAAGTATAGAGGTCCTATTCCTCTTTATACGGCATTAATGGTTTCTTCAAATGTTTGTACCGCAAGACTTATGGACGCAATCGGAGTTCGTCCTGTTATTCAATTGGCAAGAGTAATGGGCATTACAACCCCTATTCCTTTTGATTACACAATTTCACTCGGTTCAAACAGCGTTAAATTGTTTGAAATGACCAGGGCATACGGCGTTTTCGCAAACGGAGGCTTCAGAGTTGAGCCTTATGCAATAGAAAGAGTCGAATCCTCAAGAGGAACGATTTTATATGAAGCAAAAAAAGCAAGAACAAGCAAAGTCCTTAATATAAATACCGCAGCAACAATGACCGCAATTATGAAAACAGTTATTACAAGCGGCACGGGACGAGGAGCAAGTATAGGCAAGCCTGCAGCAGGAAAAACCGGGACAACAGATGATTGCAAAGACGCATACTTTATAGGATTCACGCCTGATGTTGTAACAGGTGTATGGGTTGGTAATGATGACAATTCGAAGATGGGAGAACTGACAGGCGGTACTGTTCCGGCAAAAATTTGGCATGACGTAATGCTTGTTGCAACAGAGCGATACGGGAATGCTGATTTTGAATATCCGGAAGTTGAACTCAGACCATTTAAAGCATCTACTATATCAGTTATATCTCAAAGCGAAGCTAAAAAAGCTTTCGAAGAAAAAGACGCACAAGAAAATCAAACAGATACGGAAGAAGATATTAATATACCTCCGGTTGTAAAACCTGATACAATAAAACCTTCAATATTATTCCCTATCAAAAAATCAGAACCGCTAAAAGTAACCGAAAAAACGATTGAGGTTAAGGAAGAACGAAACTCCGCACCGGCGACTGAACAATTTGCACCTATCCCTATGAACAATAATACAGTTGAAGATTAATGGAGAGAATAATGAATATAAATTTAGTGCATGGTGAAAATCACCATCAAAATGCAAGTATTGAACCGCATGACAATATAATAGATTATCAAGTTAACGGAGAATTGACTTACATACAGGTCTTATCCCTTTTAAAAGGTCTTTCTCTTATGAGCGAGTTTTATGATGTAAAAGCTGCATGCACGATTAAAGGAAGCGGGATTTGCGCTGCTGCATTGGGACAATCCCTTGCAGATGCAGTCCAAAAAGTTATGGATTCAAATCCGATAGATTTTCTTAACTCCGTAATCGTTGTATCTTCCGAAGTTGACAGCGAAATCGCAAGATTTTTAAAGAATACAAATGTAATTGCAGCTCCATCTTATACAAAAAATGCGCTTGAAATTCTGGATACAAAGGGAATTGCATACGTTACAATTAAAACTCCGTTAAAAGATTATAAGCAATATTTGTCAGATGAGGTGAAAACTACCCCGCTCGGCACTTTAATACAATCACCAAATTTAAGTAATTTGGACAAAGATACATTTAAAGTTGTTTCTAAACAAAAACCGACAACAGAACAAATAGAAGATGCCGTTTTTGCTTGGAAGGTTGCAAAACATTGTTCATCACAGGCAATAGTTGTTGCGAAAGATTTGAAAACCGCAGCTATTGCACAAGGGCTACAGTCAGCATCGGTAGAATTTGCCCTTGATTATTCATGTGATATGTCTAAAGATGCCATTTTGGCTTCAGATATGCTGATTTCCACCCACGATATAAATGTCGCATCTCAAGGAAGAATAGGGTTGGTTATCGTTCCCGATGCAGGGAAAGAAATTATATCTTTGGCTGATAAATACAATATGGTTTTAATTACGACCGGAATTACAAATATTTTGTATTAAATATTATTAATATAATTT
>CAJOOB010000079.1 GCA_905236025.1 uncultured Lachnospiraceae bacterium | reverse complement strand
TCAAAAGGATGCGTCACTTACGGGAGTTGGTATGGCGGCTCCTCTTGCAACAATTTTTGGTATAATACTTTGCTTTATTTATTATTTGTGGATGAAAAAATCCATTAAGTTTACAGATTAAGCAAAATAGCGGTGCTTAGACGTTTCGTTTGACAAATCGATGATGTTAGACTATACTAACTAAAGATAACATACGAAAGAAGGTTGTCATATGCAGGAAATTATCGGTACCATTGTTGTTTTGGTTGTACTTTTTGTGATTTGTTTTTTTGCTGCAAGAAGTATTTACAGAGATAAAAAAGCCGGCAAACCGCTTTGCGGTGGAGCTTGCGGGGATTCGTGCCACTGTTGTAACAAAGCATGTTCATCCGCAAAGAAATAAACTTTAACTTTGATAAATATGGTTTTATGAAAAGAGAGTTTTAATCATATTTTTTACCTCTTTATAAAAAAGAAACAGCTTATTGGGGCAAGCCCGATAAGCTGTTTCTTTTTGTGTATTTATTTTTGGAAAAATCACACTTCGCTTCCTTCAGTTCCTTCAATTGGAGGCATTTCTCCTTCAGGTGCTTCACCTGTTGGTGGAGGTGGAGGAGGCATCATATCTCCCTTCATCATGCCGTACTGATTATATGTTCCCGATGGGATTGGCATATCTGTGTCTTCACCCATACTTGGAATGTACATATCAGTATCAGCGACTTCTTCTGTGGATTTTGTTAAATCCGGTGGCAATTCAGGTCTGTACTGTGTACTTGATAAAGACTGTACAGATGAATTGTTCCAAATTTCATCAATCTTCATATAAAGCCCTTTCTGAGTGTTCCATGTAAGTTTTTTGCCGTCCCTGGCTTCACTCGATTGATATCTGTTACACTTGTTTTATCGAATTAATTATATCAAAAGATAAGCCGTAAAAGCTGAAAATTACGTGAAATAATGTGACGTTTATGTGAAAAGGGTTATATAATAAAAGCCTTAATTCATTACGTAATATTTAAGACATTCTGATAATGAAAATTCATAAAATGGCGTTTTGATTGTATCTGTTGTAAGCTCCGAAAGATAAAACCACGGATCGTCATAATGGAGCGGATTTGTGAAAATATGAAATTCATCCGCCGGAGTGTTTCCTTCCGCAAGTAAGAATGCCACATCACCTGTTGATACGTTTTTACATACGTCCACAACCATTACCGCATGTCCCGCCGTACTTACATAATCAGAACCCTTTACAAAAAAGCAGCCCGGATAAATATTTTCAATATCAATACTTTTAACATTTGTCTGAAGTTCTAATGAATTTGTTCCCGCATAAGCATAAACTGTTGTTAAATAATTCCAGTACGTTTCGTATGAATAATCTTCTGATGCTGTCTGTTCCCAGTACGTTTTTAATGCGCCGGTGTAATCAATGATTGCTCTGTAGCCTAAAACCCATTTTCCAAGGTTACAGTTAAATCCGTCCATAAAGTCAAAGCTTACCTGTTCATATCTTTTATTTAAGTAAAGATAGTCTGAAATAACACGAATGACCGTGTCTGCACATTGTTGGTATTCGTGTACGTATGTTACGTACGGGGTTCCTCCGAGTGAACTTACCGTTTCGTTTAAATCAATTATTGCAACGTGCCAGGTCTGATTTGACGCAAGCTCACCATTATATAAATATAAATCTGAGCCGTCTTCTTTAACCGGCAGGTTTCTTACATAATATGAAAAGCTGTCGGTATCAACTTCTAATCTGTAATATCCTGACGGTGTATTTATTCTTGTTGCGATTGTATCCCCTGATTCGTTTATAAAATCTGATATATCCTTTTCAATATATCTTGTGTTTTGCGTTGTGTCTTCGTTCTGAGCTTCTGTGGTTGAAACATTGCTTAAATCTGCTTCTGTATCAGCACTTGTTATGGAAGTGGAATTTGTTTTATCTAAACTCTTAATGGCCCCCAAAAGTATAAAAACACCCATAATAGCCGCTGTAGCGGTTATAACTGAAACAAATAATCTTTTTCTCATATATTTACCCTATAAATTTGTTTTTTTTAATTATACCATGAGTATGGATATTAAATATAGACTTTTATTTGGAAAAAGTATATTATTTGACTAAACGTTTTTTACTTAAAACTTTTATTTTTGTATTGGAAGGTTTGTTATGTTTCGAGTTTGGGCCAAGGAAATTAAAAAAGGAAAGATACTTAGAGATACTGTGGTTATTGATGAAAGAGAAAACATTAACCGTACCAAAATGGTTACCGATGCTCTTTTTGAGGTATGTAACCGTTTTGACCTTGCCGTGCCGGTATGGCTTGAACACAATATCAATGAATTCAAGTATTCTGCAAAGACAAGATTTAACTCTGATAATTTTATGGAGGAAATTGAGTTTGACTACCTTGAATTTAAGGTTTTAGAAGAGGTTACGGGCCTTGTAAGGCGTTAAAAAATCCTGTTTGTTGACAATTTTTAAAGTTTTGTATAATATAAGACGTGTGGGAAAGTGGTGTGGCTCGCGTATCAGAAGTGATAACGCACCATTTTTGAAGGAGGAATAAAAATGAAGAAAAGTATTAAGAAGCTTTTAAGCTTAGGTCTTGTTACTGTTATGGTTGCAAGTTTATTTGCAGGCTGCGGTAAGAAAGACAGTGATTCAAGCAGTTCTAATGACAAGTTCTATATTGGCTCAATAGGACCAATCACAGGTGCCGCAGCTCAGTACGGTGAATGTGTCATGAACTCCGCTCAGATTGCGGTTGATGAAATTAACGCAAACGGCGGTATCAACGGTTACCAGGTAGAATTTAAATTTATTGATGACGCAAACGTTGTTGAAACAGCTGTAAGTGCATACAACACATTGAAGGATTGGGGTATGCAGATCCTTATGGGTACTGTAACAACACAGCCTTGTATGTCAGTTGCAGAACTTACAGAGATTGATGAAATGTTCCAGATTACACCATCTGCTTCATCAACATCAGTTATTGAGGGCAATACAAACGTATTCCAGGTTTGCTTTACAGATCCTAACCAGGGTAGTGCTTCAGCCGTATATATTGGCGAAAACTCTTTGGCTTCAAAGGTTGCTGTAATCTATGACAGTTCTTCGGATTACTCATCCGGTATTTACCAGAGTTTCACTGAAGAAGCAGAAAACCAGGATTTCGAAGTAGTTTACTCAGGTGCATTTACATCTGATTCAAACAAGGATTTCTCAGTTCAGCTTCAGGCTGCAATGGATGCAGGCGCTGAATTGCTTTTCCTTCCAATCTACTACACAGAAGCATCTCTTATCCTTACACAGGCAGATGCAATGGGTTATGATCCTGTAATCTTTGGCGTGGATGGTATGGATGGTATCCTTACTGTTGAAAACTTTGATACATCACTTGCAGAAGACGTATTACTTCTTACACCTTTCGCAGCTGATGCAACAGATGACCTTACAGTAAACTTTGTTACAAAGTACGAAGAACTTTACGGTGAAACACCTAACCAGTTCGGTGCTGACGCATATGATGCAATTTACATCATCAAGGCTGCTTTAGAGTCTGCAAATGCAACTCCTGATATGGATATTGATGAGCTTTGCGAAAAGCTTGTTGCAGCTATTACAAGCATTTCAGTTGACGGCCTTACAGGTAAAGATATGCAGTGGAGCGCTAACGGTGCGGTTAATAAGGCACCAAAGGCAGTTGTTATTAAAAACGGTACATATGTATCATTTGATGCATCCTCATATTCAACCGCTTCAGAAGAATAATATTTAAAAAAGCAAAGGAGCTGTTTACGGATTTAATGCCGTAAACGGCTCTTTTTTTAATAATTTGTAGAAAATTTTCTTCAATAATCGTATAATTAAAAGCATATAAAATAATCTGTCAGATTGGAGATTTTATGAAATTCTTAAATGCATTGATTAATGGTATAAGCCTTGGAAGCATATATGCAATAATCGCCATAGGTTATACCATGGTATACGGTATTGCTAAGATGCTTAATTTTGCACACGGCGATGTCATTATGATAGGCGGATACGTGGCATATTTTGCCATTGTATCAAACGGTATGGATCCTGTTTTGGGATTTTTGCTTACAATGATTTTTACAACACTTTTGGGTGTTGTGGTTGAAAAACTTGCTTATTCGCCACTTAGAAGCGCACCGTCACTTGCCGTCTTAATCACGGCTATCGGCGTCAGTTACTTCTTACAAAACATTGTTCTTTTAATCTTCGGTTCAACTCCAAAGATGTTTAGCGGTATTTCTCTTCCAAGCCTTTCACTTATGGGAGGAAAACTTACCGTTTCGGGTGTTACAATTCTTACAATTGTTGTGAGTGTTTTGATTGTTGTGAGCCTTGTATTTTTTATTAATAAGACAAAGATCGGTAAATCCATGCTTGCGGTGTCTGAAGACAGGGATGCGGCAAAACTTATGGGTATTAACGTTAATTTTACAATCTCGGTTACTTTTGCAATTGGTTCTGCGCTTGCGGCGATTGCTACGTTCCTTTATTTTTCGGCTTATCCTTCGGTTACAAACACTGCGGGTGCAATGCCGGGTATTAAGGCGTTTATTGCTGCTGTTTTTGGCGGTATCGGTTCAATTCCGGGTGCCATGGTTGGTGGTATTTTGCTTGGAATCATTGAGATTTTAAGTGCTACATATATTTCTACAAATCTTTCCCTTGCTATTGTTTTTGGTATTCTTATTGTTCTTATCATCATTAAGCCGACAGGTATCTTTGGAAAGAAAATTAAGGAAAAGGTTTAGGAGGGTGGCAACATGAAAAAGTTTCTAGCAATGGAAGCCAGACAGAAAAAAAGCATTATCACCTTTGTTTTAACGACTCTTTTCCTGCTGGTTATGAATTTACTCAGTTATAACGGACTGATTGGTGATAACGCATCGAGTCTTATCCCGCTTATATGTGTTTATATTATTTTTGCAATCTCCTTAAATCTTGTTGTCGGTGTTTTGGGAGAACTTTCTTTGGGACATGCCGGTTTTATCTGTGTTGGCGGATATGTGGGTGGTTTGTTTTCAAGAATGTTTGAGGACAATATTTCAAGTGATTACGTAAGAATTATTCTTTCTTTCCTTGTTTCTCTTCTTGTGGGCGCATTCTTCGGACTTTTGGTGGGTGCAATTGTTCTTAGATTAAACGGAGATTATCTTGCGGTTGTTACGCTTGCTTTTGGAGAGGTTGTACGTAAGATTTTCGGTGAATTATATGTTGGTATGGATGATAAGGGACTCCATGTTTCTCTTATTTCCACCTCGGCAATTGACAATTTGGGTGAGAATGCAGAAACGTTTATCAGCGGGTCTTTGGGACTAAGCAAACTTGTTAAGTCATACAG
>CAJOOB010000078.1 GCA_905236025.1 uncultured Lachnospiraceae bacterium | reverse complement strand
TTACACATACATTAAAAGAAAAGATATGAAGAGCGCAATTGCAGTTATTGAAGATTCCGTTAACAGCGAAGGAATCGATGAAATAGTCGAAACGGTTGCGTCTAATTACGATGTCTGCATTCTTATTACTGACACGGAATATAATACGTTATATTCTGCAGATATTAATTCCGAATGTACAATTCATACCCTTAATTCCGAAGCGCTTAACCGCTTATATGAAAGAGCGGTTTCAAACGGTGGAAGTGTAACTATAGAAAGTGCAGATTTAATTGAATTGTTAAAGGGATTTAAAAGTGGTAATTTCCCCGATGATATTGAAATTCCGACCCAGATGCAGGATGAAAGCGCCACGGAAGATGAAACTGCAGAGAATGAAACGGGCGAAGAAACCGAAACTTCTATAGAAAGTAAGTATACTTCAGGTGATTCTTCTCAAAAAACAGACAGAAATATTATTCATTTTGACAATTATGATTCATATCCTGAATCTTTAGAAAGAAGAAACTTATCAAGAGAAGGTGTGGTTTTTGTCGAAAAACTTACAACATCAGACGGCACCGAGATGATTTTTTATTTAAATATCATTATTACACCTGTTGATGCCATTGTTTATACAATAAGAATACAGCTTTTATTTATTTCTATTATTCTTATTATACTTGCGCTTATAATTGCTATATTTATTTCATATTCGGTATCAAATTCACTCAGCAAGGTTAACGAAAACGCCAAAAAGCTTGCAAAGGGTGACTTTGACGTTGTTTTTGACAGTAATGATTACAAAGAAATATCAGAACTTTCGTCAACTCTTAATTATGCTGCGGATGAACTTGGAAAAGCGGAAGAAATACAAAGAGATCTTATTGCAAACGTATCACATGATTTAAGAACGCCTCTTACCATGATTTCTGCATATGCAGAGGTTATGAGAGATATTCCCGGTGAAAACAATGCGGAAAACGTTCAGGTAATTATTGATGAATCAAACCGTTTGTCATTGCTTGTAAATGATTTGCTTGAGGTAAGTAAACTTCAGGCAGGTGTAGATGAACTTAAAGTTTCTGTATATGACATTACTGATTCAATCAAGGCTGTTATTGACAGATATGCAAAGCTTGTTGAACAAAAGGGATATACGGTAACATTTAATTATTATGAAAACGTATATGTAAATGCCGATGAATACAAGATTTATCAGGTTATTTACAACCTTGTAAACAATGCAATCAATTACACAGGTGAAGATAAAACGGTTACGGTTAATCAGATTGTAAAAGGGTCAATCGTTCGTATTGAAGTTATTGACAGCGGTGTCGGTATCCCTCAAAACGAGCTTAAAAACGTATGGCAAAGATATTATAAAATTGATAAGAATCATAAAAGAACGGTTATCGGAACAGGTCTTGGGCTTTCGATTGTAAAGAATATTTTGGTTAAACATGGTGCAAAATATGGTGTTAACAGTACTGTTGGTGAAGGCAGTACATTCTGGTTTGAACTTGAAAAGGTCGATAAATAACATAAAATACACGGATATTTCAGCTTATTTCCTTTTTTGTTTCAGAAAACTGTCACAAAAGGACATTATTATGTCAGTGTAAATAAACAGAGCTCTGAAACAAACTAAAATAAGGAGAAGGTTGTATGGCTATTGAAGTATTTAACAGATTTGAAAAGAAATATTTGCTTGATGATAAACAATTTACTTTTCTTATTGACAGACTTGGATCGTACATGGAACTTGACGAGTACAATAAAGGTCATGAGTTTTACAACATTGCTAATATTTATTATGATACACCAACCGATGATCTTATTGCCAGATCGTTAGAGAAGCCTATGTATAAAGAAAAACTTAGACTTAGAAGCTATGGTGTACCTTCACTTAATGATAAAGTATTCCTAGAAATCAAAAAGAAATACAACGGCATGGTAAACAAGAGACGTACAAGACTTACTTTGGCAGAAGCTTATGATTTTGTTGAAAAAGGGATTGTACCGGGCGATAATTCGTATATCAATAAACAGGTATTGGATGAACTTAAGTACTTTGTTTCAATATATGATTTAGTACCAAAGGTTTACCTTACATATGACAGAAAAGCATTTTTTGCAGTAGATGATTCTGATTTCAGAGTTACCTTTGATACAAACATAAAGTCAAGAAGAGAAAATGTTCGTCTTGAAGCAGGTAACGAAGGAGAATTACTTATTAACAACGAATCATGGCTTATGGAAATTAAAAGTTCTAAGGCTGCACCGCTTTGGTTTACACAGATGCTTTCAGAAATCAAAGCATATCCTGTTTCATTCTCAAAGTATGGAACAGAATATAAGAAATATATGAATAACGGAGCGTTTAAAGGAGAAACTATATGTTTGGAACAATATTCTCGAGCACTACATCAGTATCAACCAGGGAAACAATCATTTGCTTAGTAGTTGCACTTGTACTTGGCTTTGTGCTTGCAGGAGCTTATATACTCGCTAACAGAAAGAAAAAATATTCAACAACTTTTGCACTTACAATGGTGCTTCTTCCTGCAGTTGTTGCAGTTGTAATCATTATGGTGGGTTCTGATATTGCAAGAGCCGTTTCACTTGGTGGCGTATTTGCACTAGTTCGTTTCAGAAGTATACCGGGTGATGCAAAAGACATTTTAAATGTGTTTTTAGCAATGGCTGTTGGTCTTGCCTGTGGTGTTGGTTACATAACCCTTGCAGCAGTAATCGCGGTAACAATTGGTGCAATTTATGTAATTCTTTCAATTACAAACTTTGCAGTACCTACAAATAAACCAAAGGAACTTAAAATTACAATACCTGAAAACCTTAACTACTACGGAGCATTTGATGATTTATTTGAAGAATACACAACATCATGCGAATTGGTAAAAGTTAAGACGGCAAACCTTGGTACCTTATATACAGTAACTTATTATATTGTTGAAAAGAAAGGTATTGACGAAAAGAAATTTCTTGATTCAATCAGATGCAGAAACGGTAACTTAAATCTTTCAATTGGAATGATTGAGGAAAAAGAAAGTTTATAATAACCACATCCCCGAAATATATATAACCATAAAAGCGTTAACCACTAGGTTAACGCTTTATTTCTGTATTCTTTTGGAGTTACTCCGATTTTTTCTTTAAATTGTCTTGTAAAATGTTCAGGGTTTATATAACCACATCTGGATGCAATCTCAGAGATTGAATCTCTTGAGTTCATTAAAAGGTTTGATGCATATTCGATACGGCTGTTAATTACATCGGATACAACTGAATTTCCGTAAAGGTTCTTATAAATATGCTGAAAATAGGAAACACTTAAATTTAAACTCTCTGCAAGTGCTGGTACCGAATAGTCTGTGTTTTCATTATAAATAAATATACTTCTTCTTATTGCATCAAATGCTGTTCTGTGTTTATAAAAAAGGTCGGTATCTAGCAGGGCGTTTTTATACATGTCACTAAGAGAGTATAAAAGTGACTTAAATTCAAAATCCATTCTTTCGTCAAGTTTATTTGCGTTTGAATAAAAAAGATTCATCATATCCTGAACTTTTCCGCTTAAATACTGTAAATCATGTACCGAAAAAAGGGTATTTAAAGGAAGATCCAAATACTTAAGCAAATCATAAAATTCGGATTTATCTTTTACCTTAAAATGAATAAAATCATTTGCGAATGCAACGTCACTATGGTATTGCTGATTTGAGCCGTAATCATAAATAATAACGGAAGGCCTTTTTATATATTCAAATTTATCTCTTTCCTTTTCGCTTACATAAGCGGGAGTACGAAAGATTACAAGCAGAAAATCCCTTGAGCCGGACGGCCTGTCAATAATGATTCCTCTGTTATGTACATATTTACATCCAATCCTGTTAATTATAAACATATCTACCTCGCATTAAATACAATATAAAATTATTTTACAATTAAAAGCAGAAAAAATCAATTTTATAACATCTTATTTCATTGCTTTAAAAGAAAATAAGAATATAATCAAAACAACATGTAAACTATGTAATAAAAGAGAGGTATTTAATGAAAGCAAAAATCATAATTGATAAAAATTTCAAGATTGGTGAAGTTCAAAGAAACATTTACGGTTCGTTCATTGAACATTTGGGACGTGCTGTATATGAAGGTATTTATCAACCGGGACTTAGCGTCAGTGACGAAGAAGGTCTTCGTAAAGATACGCTTGAACTTGTAAAAGAACTTAATGTACCAATCGTCAGATATCCGGGAGGAAACTTTGTATCCGGTTACAACTGGGAAGACGGGGTCGGACCAAAGGAGAAGAGACCAAGAAAGGTAGACCTTGCATGGGGCGTTGTTGAAACAAACCAGTTTGGCCTTGATGAATTTGCTTCATGGGCAAAGAAAGCCGACACAGAAGTGATGATGGCTGTAAATCTTGGTACAAGAGGAATTGCGGAAGCGTTAAACGTTCTTGAATATTGTAACCTTAAGGGCGGCTCATATTACAGTGATATGCGTATTGCCAATGGCCATAAAGATCCTTACGGTGTTAAGGTCTGGTGCCTTGGAAACGAAATGGACGGACCTTGGCAGATTGGTCATAAGACAGCTACTGAATACGGAAGACTTGCATCTGAAACAGGTCGCGTAATGAAGGTAATGGATCCTTCCATTAAACTTGTGGCATGCGGTAGTTCTTCATCGGGGATGCCTACATTTGCATCATGGGAAGCTGAAGTTTTGGATAATTGTTATAATGAAATTGATTATCTTTCACTTCATCAGTATTACAACAACATGGCGAATGATTCGGCAGACTTCCTTGCGCGTAATATGGAAATGGATGACTTTATTTCATCGGTTGTTTCAATCTGTGATTATGTAAAGGCTAAGAAGAGAAGCAAGAAGAAGATTAATCTCTCCTTTGATGAATGGAATGTTTGGTATCATTCAAATGAACAGGACAAAAAACTTGAAAAATGGGTATCCGTTCCTCATCAGTTAGAGGATGTATATAATTTTGAAGATGCTTTATTGGTAGGCAGCCTTCTTATTACACTTCTTAAGCATGCCGACAGAGTACATATGGCTTGTCTTGCACAGCTTGTAAATGTAATCGCTCCAATCATGACATCAGATACGGGTGCATGGAGACAGACAATTTTCTATCCATACAAGGATGCAAGCCTTTACGGTAACGGTACGGTATTAAATACAATAGTTGATACAGAAAAGTATGATTCAAAGAATTTCTGCGATGTTTCATATGTTGACAGCATTGTTGTTTATAACGAAGAAAAAGAAGAAGTTACAATTTTTGCGGTAAACAAGAATATGACTGAAGATATTGAACTTACATGTGATTTAAGACAGTTTGAAGGATACAAGGTTAAAGAGCATATCGTTTTGCATAACGAGGACTTAAAGGCTGAAAACACTGAAGCCAATAAGAATAACGTTGCTCCTGTAACTTCTGATGTTTCAAAGCTTGACGGCGGTATTTTAAACAGTGTATTAAAGCATAAGAGCTGGAATGTAATAAGACTTTCTAAATAATAGAATTTAGAATTTGGAGATTTAGTGATGGAAAAAGAAAAGAACGTTAAGCACATCAGCAAAGATGCTCGCAAATGGTTTTTAGGATATTTAAAAAAATATTATTTTAAACTTGGGTTTGCACTTTTACTTGTAACGTTTTCTGCTGCGCTTTCGTTTGTAAACCCTAAGGTTTTGGGATTAATTGTTGATGAGGTAATCGGAGACGGTGTAAACATTAACACCGAAAAACTTCCATTGTATGTTGGAATTATGCTTGGGTGTACACTTATCGCATCATGCATAAGATGGCTCAGAAACTTTATTTTTGAGACGGCTTCTCAGGATATGCTTTTTGATATGAGAGAAGGCGTATATAAGAATCTTATGCAAAAGGATTTTGCATTTTATAACAAAAACAGAACCGGTGACCTTATGTCAAGACAGACCGGTGATATGCAGGCAATCAGACACTGCGTTGCATATGTTATTTATAACATGTACGAATGTACGCTTCTTTTCTTTGCTGCGGTAATCATGATTTTTACGGTTAATGCAAAGATGGGTGCGCTCATGCTTATTCCGGTACCTTTTACAATTATATGTATTATTTTACAATCCCGTGCCATTAAGCCAAAATTTGCAAAGATCAGGGACCGTTTTTCAAGCCTTAACGCCTTTGTTCAGGAAAATATAAGCGGTAACAGAGTTGTAAGAGCTTTTGCAAAAGAGGATTACGAAATCTCAAAATTTAATAAGGAAAATGACGGATACAGAGAAGCAGAAACGGATGCCGCAACTGTATGGGTAAAGTTTATGCCAATCTTTGAAGTGATTTCCGCATCATTTTCGGTGATTTTACTTGTTGTCGGCGGTTACATGGTGATTAATAAAACCATGTCTTTGGGTCAGTTTATCATGGTTAACGGATATTTGTGGATGTTAAACAACCCGTTACATATGTTCGGATGGCTTGTAAATGATTATTACAGATTCATTGCAAGTGTTGAAAAAATCTACAACACAATTTCCGCAAAGCCTGACATCATGACACCGAGATACCCGGCCGATGTCAAAAAAATCAAAGGAAACATTGAATTTAAAAATGTTTCTTACACAATTGAAGACGAAGATGTTTTGCATGATGTTTCGTTTAAAGTTAAAGCAGGCGAAACGATTGGTATTATCGGTGCCACAGGTGCCGGTAAATCAACAATCATGAACCTTATCTGCAGATTCTTTGATGCAACGGAAGGTGAGGTTTTGGTTGACGGTGTTAATGTAAAGGATTTAAATCTTCATACCTTAAGAGACGGTATTGGAATGGCAATGCAGGATGTATTCCTTTTTTCCGATACCATCGAAGGAAACATAGCTTACGCAAAGCCTGACTGTCCGTTTGAAAAAGTAAAATGGGCCGCAGAACTTGCTGAAGCAGACGGATTTATTATGGAAATGGCCGATGGCTACGACACTATCGTTGGGGAACGTGGTGTTGGCCTTTCGGGCGGCCAGAAACAAAGAATATCTTTGGCCCGAGCAATACTTAAGGAGCCGTCAGTCATCATCCTTGATGACACGACTTCTGCTGTGGATATGGAGACTGAATCCCATATTCAGGTTGCATTAAATGCATTAAAAAATGAGACTAAATTTATAATTGCCCACAGAATTTCATCGATCATCGGCGCAGATCAGATTTTTGTGCTTGATGGCGGTAGAATTGTTGAGTCCGGCAACCACGAAGAACTTCTTGCAAAGAAAGGATATTACTATACTGTATTTAATCATCAGTATGGTGACTTTAACAACATCCGTTCTTTGTATGCTACAGATAAGGGGGTGAAGTAAATGGCTAGAAATAAATACGATATTGATGAAGAATTAGAAGAAAAATTTGATTTAAAAAACGTAAAACGCCTTAAAAAATACTTAACCCCTTATCGAAAAACCTTTGCTTTGACAATCTTTATGATGGCATTATCAAGTGTACTTTCAATCGGCTTTTTGCTTGTTATGAAAGACGGCATTCAGGTAATTGAAGAATATGTTAACAAATCCCTTTATACAAAGGATTATGTGTTGAAAAGAGTAGTAATTGATGCTTTGATTATTATCGGTATCACTGTTGTTAATGCATTTTTTCAAAGCAAAAAGATTACTTTGACAACAAAGATAGGACAGGGAGTAATTCACTCCTTGAGATATGATATCTTTGAACATTTACAACAACTTCCGTTTTCTTATTATGATGATAAGCCTCACGGAAAAATCCAGGTAAGAGTTGTTAACTACGTAAACGAACTTTCAGATTTACTTTCAAACGGTATTGTTAACACAATTACCGATATGTTCAGTCTTATCTTTATTATAATTATTATGTTTGCTCTTAATGTAAAATTTGCATTAATCGCAATGTGCGGTCTCCCGATACTTATTGTGGCCATTGCCTTCGTTAAGACAAAACAGAGAAGAGGCTGGAGACTTTCAAGTAATAAGACCTCAAATCTTAATGCTTATATTTCTGAAAGTATCAACGGAATCAGAGTTACACAGTCATTTGTAAGAGAAGAAGAAAACGAAGAAATCTTCAGACGCCTTAACAATGATTCAAGAAAATACTGGATGAAGGCCGTAATTTATAACTTTATGCTTGGACCGATTGTTGATTTTATTACAACGGTTACAACATTGGCTATTTATGTATGGGCTATTTATATGATGATTGGCGGTGTTTTCGGTATTACGGTTGCGCTTCTTACAACGTTTTCCGGATATATAAGCAGATTTTGGGCGCCAATCACAACCATGGCAAACTTCTACAACTCCATGATGACAGCGGTTTCGTACCTTGAAAGAATTTTTGGAACAATTGACGAGCCTGTTATTGTGCGTGATGTAAAAGATGCAATTGATATGCCAAAAATCGTTGGAAATGTTGCGTTTAAAGACGTTTCTTTCTCATACGAAGATAATGTTAAGATTCTTTCCGATATTAATTTTTCCGTAAAAGCCGGTGAAAGCGTGGCTATCGTCGGACCGACCGGCGCAGGAAAGACAACAATCGTAAACCTTATAAGCAGATTTTACAATCTTGATTCGGGTTTACTTACAATTGATGACATTGATATCAGTAAAGTTAAGCTTAAATCCTTAAGAAGCCAGATGGGTATTATGATGCAGGACAGTTTCATATTCTCTGGTACAATTATGGATAACATAAGATACGGAAATATGGATGCGACGGATGAAGAGGTTATTGCAGCAGCAAAGACTGTTTGTGCACATGATTTTATTGAAAAGCTTGAAGACGGATATAATACCGAAGTAAACGAAAGAGGTTCACGTCTTTCTGCAGGTCAGAGACAGCTTATTTCGTTTGCACGTGCGATTTTGGCGGATCCAAAGATACTTATATTGGATGAGGCTACATCAAGCATTGATACAGAAACTGAGATTCTTCTTCAAAAAGGTCTTGCAAGACTCTTAGAGGGCAGAACTTCGTTTATTATTGCGCACAGACTTTCGACCATCAAAAATTCAAATTGTATCATGTATATTGACGATGGCCGTATTGTTGAAAAAGGAACGCATGACGAACTTATGAAAAACCCTGACGGTAAATATTATAAACTTTATATGTCTCAATATGACTTTCTTGCAAAATAAAGGCTTTTAAAATCCGTAAAAGATTGTATAATATATTCTGAAAAGAAAAACACCGGAACATGAATATGCACATACGGAGATTACAATGATAAAGTTAATTGCCAGCGATATTGACGGCACGTTGCTTACAGGCGGGAACAGAGAAATTCCTGCAAAAGTTATTGAATATATTGACATACTCAGCCAATATGGTGTTGTTTTTGCCACAGCGAGTGGAAGACAGTATCCCAATTTAAGAAGGTTGTTTTTGCCGGTTGCGGATAAAATTGCATATATATGTGAAAACGGCGCATTTATTAAATATAAAGGCGAGGTTTTATTTAAGAGCGCAATGGATTGCGATGCTGCAATTGAACTTTTGAAGGATATTGAAGCAAGAGATAACTGCGAATTCCTTATTTCGGGCAAAGAAGTAAGTTATATTAAGCCCAAAGAAGAAGGATATCTCATCCACATGCGAGATCATGTAAAGAATGATATAGTTGTTATTAATGATTTTAAAGAAATAAAAGAAGATATTATAAAAGTATCCGTATATAATAAAAATGGAATTGACAATGATTCCTCATATTATCACGAAAAGTTTGGAAGTGTATTTAAAGATACGGTTTCAGGCAAGTGCTGGATGGACTTTGTAAATAAAGACGTAAACAAAGGAGCGGCTCTTAAGATTTTAAAAGAAAAAATCGGGGCAGACTTTGAAGAAAGCGCAAGTTTCGGCGATAATTTCAATGATTTGGAAATGTTTGAAGAAACATATTACAGCTATGCAATGAATACATCATGTGCAGAAATCAGAAACAGTGCAAGATACGTTACACATGACGTTGAATCCGTGCTTTTTGATATTAACATGATGTATTTGTGGCAAAAGTAAAGAGGGATATATGGCTAAAATTAACGATTTTTATGCTAAGGCATTTTTGGATAATCAATTAAAATTATTTCCTGAACCGGTATGCGATACGGTTGATGAAGCATTGGAATTTTTAGATGATGTAATGGCTCAGGTATTTGACTCCCCTGAAGAAATCATTGAATATCTGGATGATTGCGGAATGGATGTTTTGGGGATGACTCCTGAGAATATTCTTGATGCAAATGAAGTTTTTGTTATGCCTGACGGTAAATATCTTCTTGTAGAAGCGTAAAGGGTGAAAAGTATGAGCGATGTAAATAATAAGAAAAATAAAATCAAACGTCTTAACTTTAAAACGGTTAAGGCGTTAGTTTTGTGTGCTCTTATATGTATATCTTCATTACTTTTCGGATGTACAAAGATTATTGTTACAACATCACTTTCAGACAATGAATTGATAAGAGTAAATAAAAGTGCTCTTACGCTTGGTGAAGGAAAGGTTTTGCTTGCTTACGAAACGGCTGCTTACGCTCTTAATTACGGTGAAGATATTTTTGATGTAATAATAGACGATTCATATTTAAAAGATGAAGTGTTAGATAAGGTTGCGGATGACCTTATAATCCTTAGAAAAGTAAGGCTTCTTGCGGAAACAGAAGGGATTTCTTTATCAAGTTCTGATAAAGAAAATTTAAAGAGTGCCGCAAAATCATTTTATAACGAACTCACAATAAAAATCGTAACGGAACTGGGAATTTCCGTTGCAGATGTATATGATCTTTACGAAGATTTTTATTATGCTCAGTCATATTATGAAAGTATTACGGATGATGTAAATGTATCAATCAGTTATGATGAAGCAAGGGTAATCAAGGTTTATTCAATATTTGTGGCTATCGACACGGATACGGATAGAACAGAAGCTTACGAAAAAATAAGCACGGCTTATTCATTGGTTACCGGTGGCACGGATTTTACAACGGTTGCAAGAAGATATTCGGATGATGAAACCCTTACATACCAGTTTGCAAGGGGTGAAATGGTATCTGAATACGAAGAAGCCGCGTTTTCTTTGATTGCAGGGGAAGTAAGCGAAATAATTGAAACGGATGACGGTTATTATATAATAAAGTGCGTCTCTGATTATGTGGAGTCTGCAACTTTAACCAATAAGGAAAATATTGAAAATGAATATAAAAGAAGCGCTTTTTTGGAAGAAACAAAAGATGCGCTTGATTCATATATCAGTCAGATAAATGAAGATCTTTTGGAGTCATTGGATGTTACGGCTTATTTTGAGGATCCTGACTATCTTTATGAGTGTTATGAAAACGCCCGTTAGTTTTATTACAATTCTGTTATAACCCTTGCTTTAAAGCTTAAAATTTAGTAAAATAGTCCCATAATATTGGTTTTGTGTAGTAGAGAAGTTCTACTATGGAAAGGAGTTTTTGAATGGGACTTATTAAAGCGATTTCTTCTGCTGTGGGTTCATCTCTTGCGGATCAGTGGAAAGAGTATTTTTACTGTGAAGCACTTGATAATGATGTTCTTATGAAAAAGGGAACAAAAGTAGTTGATGGTAAAACATCAAACACTAAAGGCAGAGATAATGTAATCACAGACGGCTCGGGTATCGCAGTTGCAGACGGCCAGTGTATGATTATTGTTGAAGACGGTAAGGTAGTTGATATTTGTTCTGAACCCGGCAGATATACATTTGACTCAAAGACACAGCCAAGTGTATTTACCGGAAATCTTTTGGAATCCGTAGGCAATACATTTAAACAGATTGGTAAGAGATTTACATTTGGCGGTTCTACAGGTGCGGACCAGAGAGTTTATTACTTTAATATTAAACATATTATGGATAATAAATTTGGCTCGGCAAATCCAATTCCTTTCAGAGTTGTTGATCCAAAGATTAATCTTGATTTTGATGCTTCAATTAAGGTTAACGGTATTTATGCATACAAGATTGAAGATCCTATTCTTTTTTATACAAATGTTGTGGGTAATGTTTCTGACGAATATACAAGAGAACAGATTGATCCACAGTTAAAGACTGAATTTATCAGTAATCTTGGTCCTGCAATTTCAAAGCTTTCATCTCTTCAGATCAGACCGAATGAAATTGCGGCTCATAATATTGAAATTGAAAATGCCATGAACGAGCTTTTGTCACAGAAGTGGCTTGAACTTAGAGGTATCAGGGTTGTTTCAATTGCGCTTAATCCTATTACATTAACGGAAGAAGACCAGGAAATCTTAAAGACAGCACAAAAGACAGCTGTTTACAAGGATCCGGGTATGGCTGCTGCCCTTGGTACAACTGCAACCGCAGAAGCAATGAAGGCCGCTGCTTCAAACGAAAACGGAGCAATGATGGGTTTCATGGGT
>CAJOOB010000077.1 GCA_905236025.1 uncultured Lachnospiraceae bacterium | reverse complement strand
TGCTGATACAAACTGTGATCCTGAAGAACTTGATTATATCATTCCTGGTAATGATGATGCTATCCGTGCTGTAAAGCTTATCGTTTCGAAGATGGCTGATGCGGTTATTGAAGCAAATCAGGGTGAAACAGCTGAAACAGAAGTTTCTGAAGAAGCTGAAGCAACAGAAGAATAATCGACACAGATAGGAGAATATAAACATGGAAATCACAGCAGCTATGGTAAAAGAGCTTAGAGAAGCAACCGGCGCCGGTGTAATGGCTTGTAAGAATGCTCTTGTTGAAACAGACGGTAACTTTGATGAAGCAATTGAAGTTTTAAGAAAGAAAGGCGAAGCTACAGCGGTTAAGAAGGCAGGCAGAATTGCAGCTGAAGGTGCTGTACTTGCAGTTGTTAAGGATGACAAGACAGCAGTTGTTGTTGAAGTTAACTCTGAAACAGACTTCGTTGCTAAAAACGATAAATTCAAGACTTATGTCGCAAATGTTGCAGATCAGATTCTTGATTCAAATGCAAAAGATGTTGAAGAACTCTTTACAGAGAAGTGGCATCTTGATAACTCAAAGACAGTTAAGGACGAACTTGTATCTCAGATTTCTGTAATCGGCGAAAACCTTAATATCAGAAGATTTACAAAGATCGTTACTGACGGAGTTGTTGTTCCTTACATTCACGGTGGCGGAAGAATCGGCGTTTTGGTTGAGGCTTCTACTACAGTAGTTAATGATGAAGTTAAGGAAGCTCTTAAGAATCTTGCAATGCAGATTGCAGCTCTTAATCCGAAGTATGTTTCAAGAGATCAGATTGAGCCTGAATTCATTGAACATGAAAAGGAAATCCTTCTTGCTCAGATCAAGAATGATCCTAAGGAAGCTGCAAAGCCTGAGAAGGTTATTGAAGGCATGATCCAGGGACGTATTTCTAAGGAAATGAAGGAATTCTGTCTCCTTGATCAGACATATGTTAAGGCTGAAGACGGAAAGCAGACTGTTGCTAAATATCTTGAACAGATTTCAAAGAACGTTGGTTCTGATGTTAAGATTAAGCAGTTTGTACGTTTCGAAACAGGCGAAGGTTTAGAGAAGAAGAGCGAAGACTTTGCTGCAGAAGTAGCTAAGCAGATGGGCAACTAATTCTTTAAAATAATTATTAACCGGCATCTGTAATTAAGATGCCGGTATTTTTTTGTGATATTGTCAGATTAATAACGTGACATTTATGGAAGTCAGATATGGGAAATTTTTTTATTGCTTTTAAAGCAGTTCTGGTAATGGCAATTTATGCATTACCCGGCTATCTTTTAATGAAATCAAAGAAAATAAACGAAAGTGTTATTCCACAGCTTTCTGTAATTTTAATGTATATTTGTAATTCGTTTTTGGCTATTTATGCATTCGGTCTTACAAAGTGTACAAACAAACTTTTGAAAGAAATTGGGATTTTCTTTGTTGTATCAGTGTTTTTGGTACTTTTTATGCTTTTTATGACGTATTTTATTCTGGTTAAAAACCGGACTATCAAAAAGACTAAGGATTATGACAAAAAAGAGGTGCTCTACAGGGTTGCAACAGTAGCATCTTCATTTGGAAATGTTGCTTTTATAGGTATTCCTCTTATAACGGCTTTACTTCCGAATTATCCGCAGGCACCGTTGTTTTCACTGATTTTTACGCTCACAAACAACTTTGTGGGATATACGGTTGCAAGTGCGGTAATTACAGATGATAAGTCATATATTTCAATAAAAAAAGTAATACTTAATCCGGCAACAATTTCCTGCGCAATTGGATTTTTGCTCTTTTTCTTTAATGTTGAATTACCGTCTTTAGTGGATAATTCCGTTACGGTTCTTGCGAATATGAGTACGCCGCTTTGTATGCTCATTATTGGAATGAGGCTTGGTACAATGAAGTTTAAATCGCTTTTTACGGAACCGGTAATTTATCTTATAATCGTTGCGAAGCAGATTATAATGCCGCTTATTGCGTTTTTGGTAATACAGATTTTACCGATTGACGAAAACGTTGGAAAGTGTTTATTCATTCTTTCATCGACGCCGATAGCCGCAATTGTCCTTACTTTTTCGGAAATGCTTAAAAAAGGGCAGGATTCCGCTGCAAAACTGGTTGTTCT